>CAYYHS010000409.1:0-3192 GCA_964471785.1 uncultured Chitinophagaceae bacterium | reverse complement strand
CAATTCATAAATATTTTTGAGATAATTTTCTACGCTGATACTTGGCATAAGGTTAAAATTTAGGTTAGCCTAAAATAATATTTAGATTGGCAAAAGTCAAGTGTGGGGGTCGGAGGATTGAGGAAAAAAGGGGGTGGGTTTGAGCCTTGGGATCTGAGTCCTAGGTCCGGAGTCCTGGGTTCTTGTTTCTTGGTTTATTCTTGTTAGTTGTTAATTGTTAATTGTTGATTGTTTATTGTCGATTGATCATTGACTTCCCTTCTTCTTTTCGAATATCTCGTCAGAGAAATTCGTGTTAAGCTTGTAATCCTCATAACGGATGATGATGCTCCCTTTCCGCGGCACTCGCTGTGGACTATACATTCTCTCGGCGGTGGAATCCGTTTGCTGTTGGGTATCCATGAGGACACTTATTTTCGACGGCAGGAGAACTTTGTTGTCGACCATTTGATACTCAAGCTCGGCCGAAATTTTTCGCAATTCCCATGGACTTGCTTCGATGTGGGTTGCGACCCATCGGGCGCCGTCGACCCAAACAAAGAATTCCGTCGCCGTCTTTCCTTTTTCCGGCTTCGAAACAAGCCTCAGCTTGTAGAACGTGCTGTCTCCCCTATGCTCTATCCCCGACAGCGTGGACTCGAACTTTTCGAGCCACTGCGTCGGATTGACGGGGATCGCTTGGCGTGGAAGCATGGCAAAATTCTTCGCATCAACATGAACCCTATCGGGCATTTTAAAATATATCGTGGCCGGCATCTCCGGTGCCTGCAATCGCTCCAGATCCACGGAAATGCGAATGGTCGCAATATAGTCCTTGACCGGTTCGAACTGTTCTTTCATTCTCTGAAGGATCTGTGCGGCTGTCATTGACTGCGCAGCCGCGGAATGAACGGCAGCTCCAAGAACGATAACAATCAAGAAAAGAAACTTTTTCATAAATCTCCCAAACGAAAATTGCACGGTAGTTATGCTGACGCTCTTTTAGCTTCCTGGCTTTCCACTATCTTATTGTAGATGGCCATGAGCACAGTCGCCACAACGCCAATCGCAAATATTGAATACCACACGACACCCGGATTGGATGCACCTCGAGCGAATGTAGCGTAAAGCCATCCTCCAAAAGTTCCCCCGACGAACCAGGCGATCGCCACGGGAAGAAAAGCATATCCCTGAAATAATCCCTGCTGCCCCTTCGGAGCAAGGTCCGAAATATATTCATAATAGCGCGGAGCTTGCGTCATTTCGCCGATGGAAAAAACAGCAATGCCGGCGATGATCGTCCAGATTGTTGGATGGAGAGCGATGATGAGCCAGCAAAGGCTCGAGACCGCAAAGCCGATGACGATCGCCGTGGGGGTCGGGATATGCCGCGTAAGCCGGTTGATGACGAGCTGAAGCGCGATAATTCCCCAGGCGTCAGCAGACTGAATGATTTCGAAGGGTGCGTCCTTTGAAATGTAATCGCTGATGTAAAATGGAACGATAATAAATACCTGCCAGAACATAATCCAATACAGTGAAAAGATCAGGAGGAAAATCATAAACTTGATATTCCCCAGCACGAGGACAAGATTCTTCATTTTTGTCCCGAGCGAATCCGTCACTACACCTGTTTCCGGTTTCACCTCCTTGAAGAACATGAGGTTGACAAAAAACATCAAAGCGCAACTGATGGAAGACACAATGTAGACGTACTGAATTCCGTACTCGCTGCGCACGCCGAACGCGATGAAGGGCCCGATTGCGGCACCGACGTTTACCAGCCAGTAGTAGACGGCAAACCCGAGCGATTTTGTTTCGGGTTTGGATGTCGCTGCAACCGTGCCGAGGACCGAAGGTTTGATGAACGACCCGCCAGCCGCGGTCAAAACGAGAATTACAATAAGCACCCAGAAGAGAGGAAGCCCCTTATACAGGCCTTGAAAAGCTTCCATGCCGGTGGAGCCGATAAAAAAATAACCCACGGCGAGCGTAAAGAATGCGATAGAAAACGCGCGGCGGAATCCAAATTTGTCTGCCAATGTCCCGGCAAAAATCGGAAGGAAGTAAATAGAACCGCCGAAAACGGAAGAGAGGAGACCAACCCGGACTTCGCTAAAGTGAAGATGGTCGCGGAGAAAAATGCTGAGGACTGTTGCCTGTCCATAGTACGCAAGACGCTCGAACAATTCCATTCCGTTGGCAATCCAAAACGTAGGATGGAATCCATTTCGTATTTCCGCTATGTTCTGTCGAAGCTGCATGAACGCTCCTGCGTACTGGGGTGAGGCTGGTTTGTCATTAGCGCGGCAAAGTTCAAGACTAAGATTGAGGTCAAGATTGAGAATAAGGCCACGTTCAGGAGAGAATGTCTTTGCGCCGGAACACAAAGAATGTTATGATCCAGAATCCGGCACTATAACCCGACAGGATCAAGCACGATTTCACAATTTTTGCCCAATCGAGAGGATTCTTGAAAGCCTGCTGCCATACATTCTGGTATGTCGTGAAAAGGTACGGTTTGACCGGTTCAAACGAGTCGACCGGCAAATTCGAGATGATCAGCAACGCAATAATCACCGCCATCGTGGCGATAATCGGCCCGATCGCATTCTCCACAAATGACGAAAAGAGAAATGCCAATGACGCCACAACCCACATCGACAAGATCGCGAGGCCGTAGGCGAGCGCAAAGCGAGACCACATTTCGGACTCGGGGAGTATCGTCAGCATATCACGATCGATAGAAAGAAGATCGCCGCTGCCGAAAATCAGAAGACCGAGACCGACACTCAATACTGCGATTGAAAGAATAAGAGAAGTTGTATATAAAAGCGTTGCAATGAATTTGGAATTCAAGATTCGCGTCCGGGAAACGGGGCGGATTAGAATTAACCGGAACGTTCCGGCCGTTGCTTCCCCTGCAAGCTGATCGCCGGCAACTAGGCTGATAAGAAAAGGAACGTGGACCCAAAGACTGTTCATGATCAGCTGTGCGATGATCCATCCGTTGAAAAGGTTTCCGGTAATGAAAAAATCGTTCTGGAGCGTCCTCATCTGGTACTGAATGAATTTTCCTCCTTCCACTTTCATCCCCCACATCACCAGCGGAATCAGTACCACTACAACGACAAAGCCGATGTACGTGCGCCATTTTGCATAGGTCTTGAAGAGTTCGTAGTAGATTACGTTAAGCATGTGCATGTTGCTGGT
>CAYYHS010000408.1:0-3201 GCA_964471785.1 uncultured Chitinophagaceae bacterium | reverse complement strand
CTCCCTCTCCGCACAATGGCCCGGCAACGGGCCATTTGTATTTTAAGTGAACGGCTTAATCCCGTCACCCGCCAAATTGGTGGCGGGCGAAGCGTGCTAAACCGACGTACGGGGTAAACTTGTTCCGAGAGTTCTCCCGCTTCGCGGATTCGATTCGAAAAAATCTCGATGAGCCCCATTTTCTGGCGGATATCCCCAGCAGCCATTTCCACATTCAACAGCCCTTTTTTATAGAATCCTTATAGCTTTATTACTCCTCTTTACATTCCCTTCATTGCATCCGCGACTGAGACATCGTAATTTTCTTCCACATTTCTGATTCCGAAAAAGAAGCCTGTGTCGGGGTTAACGCCGTGTGAGCGAGAACTGCTTTTTAAGATCCCGAGGATTATTCCATGAGACAACTAGCCTTCATCAGCATTCTGTTTTCTTTGATATACGGTTGCAATGGATCACCTGACTCCGAACCACCAAGGCATGTAAGTGTAAGCGTATCCTACAAGAGCGGTTTTAGGGGTGATTCGATTATTCTCCGCTGCGATGGCGCTGTGTTCGAGCGGAGCCTCGCCTTCAGTGACAGCACCAATATTCCATCCGGATATCTTTTCACCGTAAACGAAGGTGTGCATACTTTGGAAATAGAGGATCCTCAGATGAATGTTCGCTCCGATACGACGTTCCAGGCTATGCCCGCTTCAAGGACAGTCATCGAAACTTCGCTGGACCGAAGAATCAAAATCATCAATTGCACCATCTTCTATATTGATACGAACCAAACCACACTTCCACAACCGCCTACCCATTCGCTTCAGTCTATGATGCCACGGTGATTTCCGGAGTCCAATCTCGCTTAATTGTGCAGAATTGTGAAGAACTGTTAAGAAGTGAGGAGATTCTTTTTCACGACTGCGCCTGGATTGTAATGAGTTTTAAAAAAAAGGGATTGCTTCGGCAAAAACGCCTTGCAATGGCCCTAAGTTCGATATAGCCCGCTACCACAGTTGTTTCTTCATCAATCAAAAGATATATTTGTCAAGTCTCGTGGGATACATCGGCATCAGAATGTTAATTAGCCTCCCAAACCTATGACTACAAATAGCAGTTGGTTTTTCTGGGCAGCCTTGTCGGCTGTGTTTGCCGCCCTTACAACAATCTTTGCGAAGATCGGCGTTCGGGACGTTGACTCCGACCTTGCAACACTCGTGCGCACCGTCATCATCGTCTTCGTGCTAACGGGCTTTATTGTTTTTACGGGGAAGTGGAGTAACCCTTTGGTGCTTTCATCCAAGACGTGGATTTTTCTCGGGCTCTCTGCCTTAGCGACTGGCGCTTCATGGGTTTGTTACTTTCGGGGACTTCAAATAGGCGCGGCGTCAAACGTCGCCGCGGTAGACAAATTCAGTCTTGTTCTTGTCGCCGTCTTTGCGTTCGGCTTTCTTGGCGAACGCCACTCCGTGCGAGAGTGGGTTGGTATTGCCCTCATCGCCGGCGGTGTTCTGTGCCTGGCTTTCAAAAAATAGCCTCTCAGCCGCGCCTTCATTGTAAACCAATCAACGCGAGTCCATCAATTCTGAAACTGACTTTTTTCCAACAAAGTACCTTTGTCTCACTTAGCCAACGGATTACTGCTATGAAAAACTTGCTCTTGCTCTGTTCGGCCCTCATCCTTGGAGTTCAGTTTTCCCTCGCCGCCGAAGGGGGATATAAAGATCCTCAAACACCGATTGAACAACGAATCGATGACCTGATTTCAAAAATGACGGTTGAGGAAAAAGTGGATATGATAAGCGGCACCGGATTCGCCACTAAGCCAAACGCCCGCCTCGGCATTCCTGAATTGAAAATGACCGACGGTCCCGTCGGAGTACGATGGGAAACCTCAACGGCATTTCCAGCGGGCATCATGCTTGCATCAACCTGGGATACGGCGCTTGCAGGGCGTTATGGTTGGGCAGTTTCTCAGGAGGTAAAGGCAAAGGATCGCAATGTCATTCTTGGACCCTGCATCAACATCAACCGGGTTCCACAGGGAGGAAGAAATTTCGAAAGCTACGGTGAAGACCCGTACCTGACATCACGGCTAGCCGTTTCATATGTCCGTGGAGTGCAAAGCGACCATGTCGCCGCCACTGTAAAGCATTACGCGACGAACAATCAGGAATGGGAGCGCGACAGGATCAACAATAAAGTCGGTGAACGCGCGCTCTATGAGATTTATCTTCCTGCATTCAAAGCCGCCGTTGAAGAGGGGCGGGCAATGGCGATCATGTCGGCGTACAATAAGTTGAACGGCTCCTTCTGCAGTGAAAACACATTTCTTCTCCAGGACGTATTGAAAAAGGAATGGAAGTTTCAGGGGCTTGTCATGTCGGACTGGGGCGCAGTGCACAGCACGCTCGCTACGGCAAATAACGGACTCGACCTGGAGATGCCTACGGGCGAGTTTCTCGGCAAAGAGAAGGTTCTTCCCTTAATCCAAAAAGGAGCAGTCAGTGAATCGACGATAGACGACAAGGTCCGTCGTATTCTCCGCGTGATGTTCCGCCTCGGGCTCTTTGACAAGACTGTTGCTGTCAAGCCGGAAGCAAATGCTCTTCCCCAGCGATCGGTTGCGCTGGATGTCGCGCGTGCGGGCATCGTCTTGTTGAAAAATGAAAACAACGTTCTGCCTCTTCAGATGTCGGCGTTGAAGTCGGTCGCTGTGATCGGCCCGAACGCTGCCGAGGCCCGTACCGGGGGCGGAGGGAGCTCAATGGTCAATGCTGCCTCCTCTGAATCGCCGCTTGATGCGTTGAAGAGGATGTATGGCAAGTCGGTCACATTCAATTATGCGATAGGCGCGGCGTTGCCCGGGGGAATTACGCCGATCAGCCCTAACTTGCTTTCTCCGCCGAACGACCCGGGGAAGAAGGGACTCCTCGGCGAGTATTTCACGAACGAAGAGTTGCGCGGTGAGCCGGCTGTTCGCAGAATAGACTCGACGGTAAACTTCGATTGGGGATCCGGCAGTCCTGCGCCGGGTATCGGTGTCGACAGTTTCTCCGTTCGATGGACAGGAAATATCCGCGTTGCGGAATCCGGCACATTCGAATTTTCCGTTGCGACGGACGACGGCGTGCGGTTCTATATCGATAACCGGCTCTTGATCGACAATTGGACTCAACATGGCGAAGAGGCTCGAAGCGTCAACGTTCCGATGGA
>CAYYHS010000407.1:0-3221 GCA_964471785.1 uncultured Chitinophagaceae bacterium | reverse complement strand
GCTCGTCGGGCTCATAACCCGAAGGTTACAGGTTCAAGTCCTGTCCCCGCTACTCAAACAAAACGCCTGACCGAAAGGTCGGGCATTTTGTTTTATAGTGACAGAACAAACTGAGTTTATGCCGAAGGGCGCCTCCAGCGTCCCAAACTCCCCGCCACAAGATCTGAAAAAGAAATCCCTGCTGCGAGGGACAGTAGGGATCTCTTGTTTAACGATCGGGATTGACGTGGCGAGCTTATAATTCTCGGTAGAGAATGCTAAACCCCAATACATAATGACAGCCGAGACGCTTGTTCCCAACTGACGAACCGCCGTCACAATCGTTCCTCCCTTTGATTGCATCTCCTCCGCTTCACCCGCTTTATAAATGCTCTTTTCCGTTGAATATCGCCTTCGACCCATGCGTTCCCCCCTTTTTTGAATGTTTCCAAAATACTATATTGCGTCATCTTTTTTGGGGGGTGTCAGGAATGAGAACATCAAAATAGAGAACTTCAAGCAGCGCACAAGAGGTAAAGACATAGACCTTGCCAGCACAATTGAAGCATCAGCCTTCACCACACCAGCCTCGCAAATAGCAAAAGGAACCAATGCGCCGGTTGCAAAAAACAATATTCTAATTTGCGGAACATCAAACAACCGGATGACCACACACCCACAATTATCTTTGACAGAGACAGGATGTCACCTCATCTCTGCTGATGCCTAAGAATGAGTCGCATAAGAAGATGAAGATATGAGAAGAATGCTGTTTATGTGTTTCATTGTGCCCTCCATTCTCATGTATCAGGGCTGCAAGACTTCTCTTCTTAGTCCTGAAGATAATACTGCGAATAATGTCTTTTCGTCCTTTGATTGTTGTCTCAGGATAAGTGATTCAACAAAGATTATGATAGATTTGAACACTAACGATACAGACCTTGTGTATCAATGGGAAACAACGCTTGGCAAGATTGATGGGCAAGGCAAAGAGGTAACTTATGTTGCTCCCGATGAAAGAGGTACTTCCACCGTACATGTCAGGGTGCTTTCTGGACAATCTGTTCTTTACGAAAAATTCTTTTCAATATATATTTACAGACAACTGGTGATATTGAAAGCAGACGACTTGACATTTTATGATTCTGATGTTCTCTCCTCAAACTGGTTTAGGGTAATCGATTATATTAAAATCCAAAAGATAACAATGGGTATCGGTCTAAAAGGATATTCATTGGTCGATGGAAATTCATCATACGATGCGTTAGTGAGTGCGTTGCAGCGCAGTGGCTATTTCGAGATATGGAATCATGGGTATACTCATCTGTTAAGCGGCACAAATGAAAGTGGTGAACAGTATGACGAATTCAGGAACACCTCGTATGAATATCAGAAGAACCATCTTTTGATGACTCAAAACTTGGCAAAAGCAAAGCTGGGCATTACTCTCCATACTTTTGGTGCGCCAGGGAATTCGATTGACGCTAATACTTTGAGGGTAATAGATGAGAATTCTGATATAAGAGTCTGGCTCAACGGTGATGAACGTTCGCAAAAAGTCGTTTTGAAAGAAGAGGGGTGTTTTATTGAATATCCCATATTCTTTCCGAGTTTTCAAAGTTTCTTAATGGATTACAATCCAGCTAAAGCGTACTACTTATTCCAGTTTCATCCCAACAAGTGGAACGACCATGGTTTTGAAGAGTTTAAGAAGATAATCGCCTATCTCATGCAGGCGGAAGTGACTTTTATAACACCCTATGAGTATTATAGCAATTTCTATTTACGCACGAACTTAAGAGTACCTGGCTGAAAAATGCAATGTCTTCGATTGAAAGAACCGCAACTTAGTGTTCCATGATGCACTGATTAGCGACTTGTAGGAGTGAAGATATGACTAAGTCTTTGAGTATCAGTATTATTCTTTTCGCGTACGCTGCGATTGCTCCTGCGCAGTTCAGCACCAGCTCTAAAAATATTACCGGCAATGTCAGTTGGAACAAAACATACTACGACGGACAGGATATCGGCACGGTGCTCATCATTGCCCCATCCGTGGGATATTTTGTGATGAACGATTTTGCGGTGACTGCTTCCGTTTCTCTGACAGCATTCCGATATGATGGAATATGGCAGATCGATGATGGTAATCTGGGCTTGGGGGCAAAATACTATTATGAAATAGATAAAGGAGCGGTATATGGCAGCGGCTCCTTCAATTTCAACGGTTTTAAATCTCCGCGGTCATTATCAACAGAACTGGGTTATTTACTGGGTATTAACAAAAGTGTGTTTATCGATTTTGGTCTAGATTATTCGATGGGTATCGGTGACAATAGGTTATCGACTATTACGTTAGGCGTTGGAATTGCATCGTTCTTCTAGACATAGTTCATCGCCACGATGGATCTCCTTCTCATGATTATAAATGGAGTTGTTTGACGTAGCGTTTCGGATCCTACCGGACAAAAAGGTGCTGGAAGATTAGGGATGGGATTAGGTGCATTCAAACCATTTTCTGAGAGGAGAAGGCACCATAAAAGAGTCAACCAACCCTGAGAGTGTCGTCTAAGAGAGTAAGCGACGGATCCGCAAGGAATACTCCAGTGAAGAGTAAATCAGGATTGTGTTTGAAGCTCTGCGTGGAGAGGTAAGTCTCGCCGATCTTTGCCGCTCCCGTTAAAGTGATACTAGCGCATATTGATCGATGGGCTCAGATCATCGGATGTGGGCTGATGAAGCAATAAAAGTTCTCCTTTACGCTTCACATTGGGTCCCCGCTACAAGCAAAAGGATTCCCCATGAAAAAACGACTCTTATTTCTCCTCGTACTCTTTTTACCTATTACCGTCTTAGGCAAAGAAAAACAAAAAGTAATATTTGATTGTGATTTCGGCGGTGATATTGATGACGCGTTCGCCGTAGCGCTTGTCCTAAATAGCCCTGAGTTCGACGTTCTTGGCTTTGTCATGGAACATGGCAATACGCCTCTCCGCGCACGAACAATTCTTAAAATGCTTTACGAAGTGGGAAGGGAGGACATACCGGTCATTGTGGGCAACCCGACTCCAGCCGTTGTTGGCGTAGATAAAGAAATTGCCGGCCGGTCCAATCAATTTTATTGGTCCGAAGGATTTGATAAAGTAAAACCATCGAGCGTTAATGCGGCGGAATTCATCATCAATAGTCTGAGAAAATATCCCAACGAAGTCATACTATTTACGGTCGGACCTGTTTGCAAC
>CAYYHS010000406.1:0-3234 GCA_964471785.1 uncultured Chitinophagaceae bacterium | reverse complement strand
TCCCGCTAGCCGATGATGGATTGCATAATGATAAAGGAGCGGGCGATAAGATCTATGGTATGTCTGTTCAGATCCCGCAGATGCGATTCGGGATGACAGCTGATGCTGTTGTCGCCTACCCAAACGGCAAGCTCTTAACATGGCCCCGCATCCTCAACAACATCACGACCACGAAGCTTACCGTTCCTTCGTATTCCATCGTTTCCGATAATATCAACGAGGACGGCATACCAAACCCCGGAGAGAACGTGCGGTATATTTTTTCGCTAAAGAACAATTCTTCGTTAGGATTTTCAAATCTTACGATGCATGCGCTTCCGGGTCCTTTCGGACAACGCCTCAGCCTTGCTACCTTAAGCGGCAATGCGACATTCTCATTGTCTTATGATCAACGCAATCCGGCGACATATATGGCAGTTGATGTGCCGAGTACATACTCCAATTCTACTATGACAGTTTTGCTTACCGTTACAGATTCGAGCTACAATCAATGGACCGACACGCTTGTTTTTCCGGTTAAACCTCTCGTCGATAATTTATACTACACACCATTAACACATGTGGCGGGCCTTACTCAGGGAAGTTTTATAGTATGGCTCGTTGATTCTACCCGGATAAAGAACCATCTCTACGTTATTCGAGGTGTTGATTCGATCGCTCCGGGGCCGATTCACGGCTATTCTGTGAAAGATTCCACGACAGGAATTATCTTGATCCAAAACCATCCTCTCCCAGATTCGCTCGGGCATACAAGTCCGATCGTTGATGGTTTCAAGCTTCTTCTCGGAACGATAGACCCTCTGCCCGGAATGAATCGAGGTAGTCAAGGTATAGGATGGAATGTTCCTTCCGGTAAAAGAGATTGGGCAAGTTTAGATGCGGGCGACTACGATCTTGAAGGATTTAATGTTTCAGGTACCGGCGGTGCGATAGGTATGGGTCAAGATTGGGGAACTGCATTTGGAGCCGGCACGTCGACTGTTACGCCTTATAATCTACACAAAGTCCTGGTCAAGTTTGCGACAGTTGATTCGGCTTTTGATATTGTGAACCCTGCCGATCAAAATGTTTCGATGGCATATCGATTTGTAGCAAATGCCGATTCGGCACTTGCCGATCCTTCTTTCTTCCCGATCGTCCATGCGACCGCCGGCTATGCCTACCAGGACAGGCGGCCGGTCCCGTTCGCAGTGTTTGATGAGAACAATAACAATCAACGGCTCGATGTCGGTTTCTTGGAGAACAATGCTGTCGGGGGCAGAGAAGATGGTAAATACGATCCGCCTACAAGTAGTTCAGGCATTGAAACCACAGTTCCTCGTGAATGGGTGTTTATCTTTGCCACACCCTATGACGCGGCAAATTTTAATCCGGCCATCCCGACAGATATTCTTGATAACGATTCACCGCTGATGTGGTGGATCGTAGCGACAATGCGTGGATCGGATTTGTTTTCGGCAGGGGATGAGCTCGAGATTATTGCAAACCATTTGCCGTCGTCGAAAGATCTGTGGACGTTTAATCCTTTGGATCGTTCAATTTTGATACAAGCGTCCATCCCATATTCATTCGCCTTGATGCAAAACTATCCGAATCCGTTCAATCCTTCAACGACCATACGGTATGAGCTTTCGGTGCCGGGCAAGGTGACGCTGACGATCTATAACGTGCTCGGACAAAAAGTGCGGACATTGGTGAACGAAGTCCAGAATCCCGGCCCGCAGCTTCAGGTATGGAATTCAAAGAACGATGCAGGGAGCATTGTTGCAAGCGGTGTCTACTTCTACCGCATACTATCAACTCCATTGTCAGGTTCGTCCGGCGTGTTCAGTGCCACGAAGAAAATGGTTCTCCTGCGATAAATTGGTGTCATAGTAAACGCAAAGAGGGCGCCCCGAATTTTGCCGGGACGCCTTTTTTTGCCTCCCGACTTTATTGGACCGGAGAATCCTCTTCTTCTGGATTCTGACTACTGTCTTCTGCATACTTCTTTTGCTCTTCTCTCAATTAATCATTATATTTTAACCGAATATGCGCCGGAGCGCTGATTATTTACGAAGGAAAAGCAATGTTAGATGTTTTAAAGAAAATATTCGGCAGCAAACACGAAAA
Organism: uncultured Chitinophagaceae bacterium; assembly: GCA_964471785.1. Taxonomy (GTDB): domain Bacteria; phylum Bacteroidota; class Ignavibacteria; order UBA10030; family UBA8401; genus JAGVPT01. The sequence goes on along the minus strand of CAYYHS010000406.1, from coordinate 1,122 downwards.
AGACGTTCAGCAACTCCTCCCGATCGTGGAAGAGATTAACAGCCATTTCGAGTCCTTCAAATCTCTCTCGGACGACGAGCTTCGCGCGAAGACCGCGGAATTCAAGAAGCGCATCGTTGACGAGACAGCTGAGAGTAATGCTCATCTGATAGAATTGCATGACCGATTGAAGACGGAAATTCCATTCGAGGAGCGGGAAAAGGTATATGATGAGATTGATGAGGGGGAAAAAGAGTTACACGAGACAATCAAGGAGATACTGGACGACATTTTGCCCGAAGCCTTCGCCGTCGTGAAAGATACCTGCCGCCGTCTTGTCGGTCAAGTGTGGGACGTAGCAGGCAACAAAGTCTCATGGGATATGGTACCGTTCGATGTGCAGCTTATCGGCGGGATTGTGCTGCACCAAGGAAAAATCGCCGAGATGGCTACGGGCGAGGGGAAGACGCTCGTGGCGACGCTGCCAATGTACCTGAACGCTCTTGCTGGCAAAGGGGTGCATCTCGTGACGGTGAACGACTATCTCGCGCTTCGCGACAGCCAGTGGATGGGAAAAATATTTGAGTTTCACGGGCTGAAGGTCGGCTGTATCCTTCAGAACCAGGATCCGCCCCAGCGCCGCGTACAGTACGCTGCGGATATTACGTACGGGACGAACAACGAGTTTGGCTTCGATTACCTTCGCGACAACATGGTCGGCACACCGGATGATATGGTGCAGCGCGGTCACTACTATGCGATCGTCGACGAAGTCGATTCGGTTCTTGTTGATGAGGCACGAACGCCGTTGATCATCAGTGGGCCGGTGGAAGTCGACGACCAGAAATTCGGCGAGATGAAACCGCGCATTGAACGGATCGTTACCGCACAGAGGAACCTCGTCGCAAAAATTGTGAGCGACGCGGAGGTCATGCTCCAGGATGAGAAGAAGAGGGACGAGGCGGGTATTCTCCTGCTTCGCGCAAACAGGGGAGCTCCGAAGAACAAGAAGCTCATCAAAATTTTTTCCGACGGCGCGTCGAAAAAGCTGATGCTGGAAACCGAGTCAACCTATCTTGCCGAGCAATCGAAGCGCATGCATGAAATCGACGATGAATTGTATTTTGCGATCGACGAAAAAAA
>CAYYHS010000405.1:0-3234 GCA_964471785.1 uncultured Chitinophagaceae bacterium | reverse complement strand
TAAACAAAACCCAATCCCGATATTCTCGGGATTGGGTTTGAGTGTCTGCCGTCGAGTCTTTCCGTCCGGGTTCAGATGGTCATTCCCGACAGTACGGCTCCGAGTTACTTCAACAGCATCATTTTCTTGACCTGGTTGAAGTTTCCAGAGGTGACCGAATAGAAATACACACCGCTGCTCAATCGTGAAGCGTTGAAGGAGTATGAGTACGTTCCAGCCTTCAAATTGTCGTTTACGATAGAGGCAACTTCCTGACCCAACACGTTGTAGACCTTCAGCGTTACCATTCCTGCTTTTTGAATAGAGAAGTTAATGGTCGTAGAAGGATTAAATGGATTGGGATAGTTCTGTGAGAGACTATATGATACAGGATTTTGGCTCAGCGTTTTGACGATCGTCAACGACGTATACGGGTCCTTATCCTGGTCTGTTTTCAGATTATTGTTCGTCCAGGTATCTCTCGGCATGTTCCAAGGATTCTTCGGGAAATGGCTCGCTACGTCTTGACCCGCATATCGCACGCGGTAGTTAAATGCGTCGAAGCCGGAAGGTTCGGTGATCCATGTTGCATCTGAACCTTTCTGCCATTCATAACGATACTCAAACGCATTAAACGCGGGATCTTTGACGGATAATGTTCCGGTGTAGATTCCTCCGCCAGCTGCGGTCATTTTGAGTACGCGCATATGACCGTCACTCGGCCTGTACCAGCCTTCGGTACGTGCAAATGCGGGCTCTTCCGACAGCCACCATAGGGTGTCTTGCGAAGGGACAAACGGCACTGCCTGCTTCACGGCATCCATTGCAGGATTCATGTCGACGCTAAACGTCACCTTCAGGTTAGTCCCCGTCGGGATGAACCAATCGGGCTTGATGTTGTCGTAATAATCCGCCGTGTCTTGACTTGCAGCACCCTGGAACGTTGTTTCCCTGTTTCCACCGCCCCAGTGAACCGGTCTCTCATAGCCATCTTTCCATATCGTGTCAATACCCGTCGGGTTATGTTTTTTCACAACATATTTGTATGGATTATCACCCTCTGGTTGGAGTGTAAAAGTATGGCTGAGGAAATACGAACTGTCGTTGATAGGATTCTGAGCCAAGAACTGAGTGGGGTCGGTGGTGGTCCAACCGTTGAATCCGGCACTAAGCAGAACACTGTCGGACGCAACATTGTAGATTCCCGCTCTTGCCAGCACACTCATATCAATGGTGAAGTTAATTTTTCCGCTGCCAATCTTAATACTTGGATCTTGATCACTCCAGAATGCCTTGAATGTCGAAGAGTCTGCTTCGGGCACAAAATATGTCCGATTACCATTCACCACATTCAGAGTGGGGCTTTCCCAATTAGCAGAACCATTCAGATAGATATACTTGAAGTTAATTGTCTGACCGGAGTGCAAACTATCCGCGGTGGGTTGTGCGAGAGCAGTATACACGGAATCGTTTGCGTCTTTCACCAACTTTAAGTAGCCGGTGCCTGAAGTTCCCCAGCCGGTAAAATCGCCTGTAACGCCGACAGTATCTACGAGACGTAATACAGCTGTTTTTAGCGGAAGGGCCATGTCGACCTTAAACCAAACCTTTTTCACATTTCCGGATATATTATTGAATTTGACTATCGGAAGCGAGATGTCCACGGCTCCAATAGTCGCTGTCCTGTTCGGATCATTGTCCCACGTAGTAGCGCCGGCATGATTAAAGAGGAATTTGTAATTTATGGCACCAGCTGCAACACCGCTCACCTGTACTGAATATTTGCCGGTGTCGGGACTGGTTCCCCTGACTAGGGGATTCGCCGATGTCGACCAGCTATTGAAATCCCCAGCCACCCACACGGTGTCCGTATTGGGATTAAAGTAGCCGTACTTTTGGTAGATCGACATATCCACGTTAAAGGTAACTTTCACCTGTCCGTAGGCGACCAAACCCATTGAAAAAAATGCCAATAGTAAAAGGCCTTTCTTCATATGTGGTACTCCTTTTTTTGATTGTTGATAATTTCCCCTCACGAAAAACATCCGTGAAGAGTTTTGTTTAGTGTTAGAAATTCAGGATGACGCCAAAGCTATTAACGTTTCCCAAATATTTAAACTGTTGATACGAATAATCTATCCCCATATCGATGTACCCTGCTCGTTGATACTTGATGCCAACGCCGAGGGTCAAGCCCTCTTGTGAATCTTTCAGGAAAAGTGTTTTATATCCCCCGCGTAGAAATACCATGTTATCAAATAACGCAAGCTCTCCTCCAACATCGATCCATTCATTATTATCGTTCGGAACGACTCCGTCAACAGCGAGCGTCAATCTTTGGTTATCCAGAAACATGAAATCCCGCGACATGCCGATCTGAAGTCTTAAAGGCATGTCAAACTGGTCGGTGGCTATGTTTGCATCGGTAGTATTATTGCTGCCTGCTCTCTGAGGATCAACATTGTAACGGATGAGGAGATCGTTGCCCGACATCTGCATCTTCGTCCCAAAGTTCGTAATGCTGCTCGCAAACCTTACGCCGTAGAACGGAGTGGTGAAGATCGTGCCGACATCAAACGCAATGCCGGTGGCGTTCGAATGATAAATGTTCTCGGTGACTATTTTTGCTGTCGCACCTACGGCAAAGTCTTGGGTAATATTTCTGGCATAGGACAGACCGAATTCGTAACTGGCGGGTGTGAATGACTCGCCGGTCCCATCAGGTTGCGCTTCCGTCGTCACACCGATCGCTCCGTAATTCACGGAGGTAACATTCAGCGCAAAATTTCCCGTTTCGCCGGAGGGGATTATGAGACCGAAATAATCTAAATTGATCCCCGCAAAAAGGTTGGTGTACGTAAACAGAGCCTGAAACTGACTAGAGGATGCTATGCCTGCGGGATTCCAGTAAATTGCGGATGCATCGTTCGCAATTGCCGTGTATGCGCCCCCCATGGCATTTGCCCTCGGACCAATGCCAAGACTTAGAAACTTAGCTGCCGTGGTTCCGGTTTTAGTAATGTCCTGCGCAAACGAATCCGCGTTCAGGAGGGATAGAGCGACCACTAACGTCCAAATATATTTCTTACGCACGTTTGGCTCCCAAAATAGATTTCTTCATGTTAAGCCTGTTGAGGACCATGTACCTTACTTTATTACAGCGAATTTACCCATTGTTTTACCGATACCCGGGGCGTCGACGTGATACACATAGACCCCGTAGAAGTGGAGATGGTCCGCATCGCGAGCGAGCGC
>CAYYHS010000404.1:0-3235 GCA_964471785.1 uncultured Chitinophagaceae bacterium | reverse complement strand
CTCGGACTTTCCGCCGCATCTTGATCCCAATCAGAGATTGGGATCAAGATGAAAAAATGACAAACTGAGACACTACCAGATGGTCGCTTGCGGTTCGTTCTGACCTTATGTCACAAACCTTGCGAAGGCTCTCTTTCAATAGTCATGCAATACTAAGAGATTCAAGAATTCTACCAAGAAACCTTGGCAAGGCTCCGGGCGTTGGTCGACGGAATTGATATCCGCTATTCCCATTCCTTCTGAAATTAGCCTTGCAACAAAAACGACTCTTTCGTATATTTTCCTGAACTGTACAACACTGATTCGGAACTCTTACCCTACATCGGAGATAACAAATGGCTTTAGATTTTGAAAAACTCTTAGGTGCCGACGCGAAAACATTGCTTCAGCACAAATGCACGACTATACCGAAAGAATCTCTTGCTTTACCGGGCCCCGACTATATTGACAGAGTCTATGCATTGTCCGATCGTCCGACACCGGTTCTCAAGAGCCTCCAGGCGTTGTTCGACAACGGACGGCTCGCGGGAACTGGATATCTCTCCATTCTCCCCGTCGATCAGGGAATTGAACACTCTGCCGGCGCTTCGTTTGCACCAAATCCAATCTACTTTGATCCGGAGAACATCGTGAAGTTGGCGATTGAAGGAGGAGCGAACGCAGTCGCATCGACGTTGGGCGTTCTTGGCGCCGTCTCGAGGAAATACGCGCACAAGATTCCGTTCATCCTAAAAATTAACCACAACGAATTTCTCTCGTACCCGAACACGTACGACCAGACGTTATTTGCCAGCGTAAAGCAGGCATATTGGATGGGAGCCGTTGCGGTAGGCGCCACCGTTTATTTTGGGTCTCCCGAATCCCGCAGACAGCTCTGGGAGGTAAGCCAGGCGTTCCAGAAGGCGCATGAACTCGGCATGGGTACGATCCTCTGGTGCTACCTGCGAAGCAGCGCATTCAAGACGAAGGAAAAGGATTACCATGTTTCGGCTGATTTGACGGGACAGGCGAACCATCTCGGCGTTACCATCGAGGCCGACATCATCAAGCAGAAAGCTCCCGAGAACAACGGCGGCTACACTGCCCTGAATTTCGGCAAGACGAGCAAGTTGGTGTACGAGAAACTCACGACCGACAACCCGATAGACCTCACTCGGTACCAGGTGGCAAACTGCTACATGGGCAGGGCCGGACTCATCAACTCCGGAGGCGCCTCATCCGGTGCGGGGGATCTCGCGGAAGCCGTTCGGACAGCCGTTGTGAACAAGCGTGCTGGCGGAATGGGGTTAATCTCAGGCCGTAAAGCGTTTCAGCGTCCAATGAGTGAAGGCGTGCAGATTCTGAACGCCATCCAGGATGTTTACCTTTCAAAGGATGTTACCGTCGCATAACTAAATTCCTGTCTCGAGCGTCTTGTTGAACTCGGGAACATAGCACCTCTGGGCTAGGGCACGCGACAAACAGTGAAGCTCATTCGTATTCGGACATGAACGGGCGTCCCGCCTCGACGGGGCGCCTTGTTTTTTTTGGACCGTATGGAACTCTCTGTAAAACAAGAAGCAGAAAAATCGGCTGTTGCGCTCTCCTCAATCGTCGCGGCGCTATTCATTACCGGCTTTAAGATTGTCGTGGGGCTGAAGACGGGGAGCCTCGGGATTTTGTCTGAGGCGGCGCACTCTGGCCTCGATCTGCTTGCTGCAGTAATCACATTTCTGGCGGTGAGGTTCTCTGCCAGGCCGGCCGACAAGACTCATAATTACGGCCACGGCAAAATAGAGAGTATCTCGGCTCTCGTCGAGACCCTTCTCCTTCTGGTAACGTGCCTCTGGATTATCCGGGAAGCAATCATCCGCTTGGTCTATCACAGCGTGGAAGTTGAGGTTACATTCTGGAGTTTTTTCGTAATCATTATATCTATCGTCGTGGACGTGTCGCGCTCGAAAGCTCTCCGCAGGGTTGCGGAGAAGTACCGGAGCCGGGCGCTTGAAGCCGACGCCCTCCATTTTAGTACCGACGTCTGGAGTTCGGGCGTCGTCCTTCTGGGATTGGCGCTAACGCTTCTGAAGATTCCGGTTGCGGATTCCGTCGCAGCGCTCATCGTGGCCGGAATCGTCATTTTCATTTCGATCTCTCTCGGCAAGAAGACGATCGATGATCTTCTCGATCGAGCACCGGCCGGAATCGAGGAAGAAGTTCGGCGGGTTGCGACGACGATGGATGGAATTCAAAATGTAGAGAATGTTCGCATCCGGAATTCGGGATCCAAGACTTTTGTCGATATGACTCTCCGTCTCAAGCGAACTCTCCCGTTTGAGACGGCAAACAGGCTGGTTCATGCTGCGGAAAGGGCCATCCAAAAAATCTTGCCGGATGCGGATGTGATTATCCATCCTGAGCCGACGGAAACACCCGACGAAACGATTGCCGACAAGGTGAAGTTGATGATGTCGGATGCCGGGTACAGCGCGCACGACGTCCGCGCGTTCCAGGTGAACGGCAAATACCAGGTGGAGTTTCAGATCGAATTTGAAGAACATCAGGACTTTGTCCGCGTGCACGAGATGGTAGATGAAATTGAATCCAATATCAAACGCGATATCCCCAATGTTGGCTCGGTGATTGTTCACATCGAGGATTCACCCGGAAGCGTTGTGGAGACGGTTGATGTAACGCGATCATCCCAGGAGATTATCGAAGAGATTATGCATCTCGCCCGATCGTGCGAAGGAATCCGGAATTGCACGGTTGTTTCTGTTCTTGAGGTGAGGGGGAGATACCGCGTTGCATTGAAGTGCCTTGTCGACAAAAACCTTTCGCTCGAAGAGGTCCACACGATCTCCACCCTACTCGAGAACAAAATCATGGTCGCTATCCCCCGCATCAAAGAGACAAATATCCATGCAGAGCCGTCGGGGGTTGAGAGATAACGCAACGGCATTACGTAAACAGATTCTTGAACCCAGATCTCAAAACTCACAACTCAGAAATCAAAAAGTCCTTGACTCAGACCTCTCTCGCACTGCACCCTCAGCACCGGTTACGCTGCATCATCTTTGATATGGACGGCACGCTGACGCGTACGAATCAACTCATTTATGAATCGTTCAATCATATCGCCGAACAGTATATTAAGAAACGCTTTTCGCCGAAGGAGATCATCGCGTTTTTTGGACCGCCGGAGGAAGAGGCGATCGAGGCAATGATCGGGCCCGGCCACCTCGACAAAGCGATGCCC
>CAYYHS010000403.1:0-3245 GCA_964471785.1 uncultured Chitinophagaceae bacterium | reverse complement strand
CGAAGACGCAGTTCAACCACATGCCGACCATCGGCGACAAAGCCGCAAGCGGATTGAGGCTGTCGTGCTCGGAATTCACAGCGCCGCAGGTGACGTCCGTTGTCAACGCTGCAAACGTTGCACCGGCCGATGTTCCAAAGCGCATCTCTTTCCCTTCGAGGTTGCCGAGATGCTGATCGACAGGCAATCCTCCTACGGGGGGCAACGTCACGTCTCGTTTTCCATTTGGAGCGGTAGCGCTGGGGACTTGATACGTCTTTGATACGGAGTGACTGGTGAATGCCGGATTCGGCTTATACGTATCGAAATAGACCGACCAGACGATAGTGCCTGCCATAAGGAATAACATGACGGAAAATATGACGTACGCATGGCGCATTTTTTTCAGCATGCGGCCGTACATCAACACGAGCGCAAAGGGGAATATCATCATCGAAAGCGTGTTGAAGAAATTTGAAAGCGCAGTGGGATTCTCGAAAGGATGTGCGGAGTTCATTCCATAGAACCCGCCTCCGTTGGTTCCGAGCATCTTGATGGATTCAACTGCCGCTACCGGCCCGACAATAATATTCTGCTGATTCGATTCGAGGCCGACAAGGTGATAGACACTCTCGAGGGTCATTGGACTTCCCTGCGAAATGAAAATGGCGCTGACGAGAAGTGCCGCCGGGAGAAAAAAGTAAATCAACACGCGCCACATGTCGAGAAAGAAATTTCCCAGATGGGAATCGCTTCTGAGAGCTCGTATAATCGCGGTGAGGGCGCAGAGGCCGATCGCAGCCGAGATGAACATGTTGGAGATGTCGAAAAAGATCTGGCTGAAATTGGAGAAATGTTGGTCACCGGAATAGTGCTGAAGATTCGTATTCGTCATGAACGAAATAACGCTGTTGAAAATCGCGCTGGGCGCGATCATCGGCCTGTTCATCGGATTCAGCGGCATCCATCCCTGGAGCGCCAGAATAAGGAAACCGAAAATGAATAACGCCGTATTGAAAATCAGCAGTGATCCGACATACTGCTTCCAGTTCTGATGTCCGCTGTCCAAACGCTTCTCAAACCATCCAAAAATCCGGAGCGGTCGATATTCTCCATCCATAATCCAGCCCATGTAACGGCTGAGCGGGAACGCTAGGAGCGTTGCTGTGGCGAGGAGGAGAAACGGTAAGAACCAAATTTGAAAAGTCATTTTCTTAACTCCTTTTTGCTTTTTTGCTTGATGGTTTGCTTAGAACTTTTCCGGCCTTAAAAGAGCAACGACCAAATAGATAAACAGGAAAAGAGCTACAACCGCGGTTAGGTAAATCATTTTAATCCTCTCTTTCTGATAATTAAATGTTGTCACAAGCTTCCATGAACCAATAGCAGAGCGCCATGAACGCGATGCCCAGGAAGAACATCGCCGGCAACCAGATCAAAAGATTCATACAGGTATTCTCCTTGAGAAAAAGTAATTGGAGTTAGAACACTCTAAATCGCATTTGACTATTTGTTGGAGATTCACAACTTCACAGGAAGCCAACTTCAAAACCCAAGCGGAAATAACATCCGCTAAATGCCGGCTCGATTAGTGACGGAAACAAATATGTTGAAGCGGAATACAGAAGGCAATGAGCAGGATATAAAAAGAAACGCGGCGATCATAAAAGTACTATAAGAAATCTGATTCTATGCCTAAGGAATCGACAAGCTTTGAACAAATCAAAATAATGAATACAACACGGGGAGTTATGCCGGAACTGGCTCACTCCTCACGCCGTTGACATTGCTCACCGGATAGATCGAAATGTTTTCCTTTCCAGTTTCGGATGGGCTCACGTGTTCGGAAATAATTGCTGCTGCGGTTTCTGAAGCGGCATCCGTACAGACGAGTTCAACCTTTATCTTCGGGATAAGGTTCATACTCTGTGTAACTCCGCGGTAGACAACGACCGGCCCGCCTGCTGTCACATACTCCATGATTTCTGTCGCCCGGATCCCGGCAAGCCCGGCTCTGACCAATCGCTCTCTAAGCTCATCAAAATATTTCGGTTCGACAATTGCTTCGATTTTTTTCACGTTTATCCTCCTCTTGTGAGTTACAATTCAAGAACAGCGGTCGTTAACCTGCCAGCGTGCGGTAACTACGGATGGCGTTGAGAAGCTCCTCCGGCTCGTCAGTGCCGATACGGAATCGATTCCCATCTTTCAAGGCAAGTTCCACGGCCTTGAAACCAGAAACGTTCCACAACACATATCGACCCGGCCTCCACCGTATTCCCCAGCCTGAATACCACGGATTCCGGACTACCTGAGCGCTTTCTATCTCTGAAAGTGCGAATGTCCTTTGGATAAGTCCGACGCCAAATCGGCAGACTAGCCTGTTGCCTTTCACTTCGACAGTCAAAGAAAAGAACAAGGCAAGTGCCAGGGCGAGGAATGCAAATATTCCCAACCTGACCGGCCCGAGCTGCTCCGGATTCCACAAATTGAATGCAATGAGGGCAATTCCTATGCCCGCTATGATAATGGTGCCGATCTGTCTATGATGGTAAGTCATTTTTTTTATTCTATTGAGTTGAAATACTTCCGACAGAGCTGGCGAAATCTGCGGAGCGAATAGTTTTCTTCGAAGTAAACACCAGAGTGAAGATATCGTCATCAGGAAGATTAGCCTGTCGATCGAACCGGTCGGGAAAATTCCGGGAGACATATTCCAGCGCAGTTTTCAAGTTATAGCCGAACGCAGAATACGCAGAGATCACAACGCTGATGCCGTGGTCAAGGAGATCGCGCACGGTGTGATAGCGCATCTCATTCGCCGAAACGGAAATGTTGACATGGAGGAGATTATCTACAATGACAACTTCCGGGGATCGCCGGAGTATTGCATCGTAGTCCATTTCGTGAAATGTGCTTCTTTTGCCACGAACTTCCTTAGCAGGAACGATGTGAGTCGCCGGGAATTCCACCTCCGTGCGCTCTCCGTCCAATGCCACGATGGCATCGACTCCCATAGAGAGAAGGTGTTTCCCCTCACTCACCATGCCGTCGAAAAGGTGGGGGAGAGGAACTCGCGTTACAAAGATTTTAAGATTCCCCGTCTGAGGCTTCCGTATGAGATCGCGAAAGTGCCCCGTTGATGAAAGGGCAGCATCCTTTTTTGAATCGCGATGCAAGAGCACTGTACTCGATGTCGCAGGACGTGGTTCTCTGAGTATTTGATGATACATGTGCTTCACCTCAAAACATTACGACAGCGCCGA
>CAYYHS010000402.1:0-3245 GCA_964471785.1 uncultured Chitinophagaceae bacterium | reverse complement strand
TGCGGTAAATGTGATGAGAGTATTGGGGCCCTCAAAAGCATACGGGGTCGACAACGCGAATGCTTGTGTCCTGGTGACGGTGCCGATGATAATGGCGTTTCCCGTTCGCGATGAAGTAATCGTCACGGCGTTCGCTCCCGTTTGCATCGTGCCCATTGTCATCGTCAAGGTACCGACATTTATGTTGTTATTCAACGTAATTGCGGTGCTTGAATCATGCTTGTTCACGGTCAATGCGTTGTAGGTCGTTGCACCGCTGATAGTGGTAGCGGGCACTCCTCCAAGGATGACCGTCGACGTTCCACTCGTAAACGTGCCGTTATTTGTCCAATTGCCAATAAGCACGACGTTGGCGCTTCCGCCGGCGGCTGTAGCGCCGTTCGCGATGACGAGATTCGATACAATACTGTCTGTCCCCACGAACGTTTTTGCATTTGCGCCTCCGTTGGTCAAAACGAGTGTATTATAGGCAAACGCCGCCACGTTCTGTGCGGCCCCTCCGTTATAATTGAAGATCGACCCACTGGTGGCATATCCGCCTGCACCGGTAAATGTCGCGACCGGAACAAATGTTCCCGCTACGTGGATGGTGTCCGACGAAGATAGGGTCACGCTGTTGGCTGTCCTCGCGCCACTGATTGTCAAATTGTTATAACTGTACGCCGGGACCGTCTGCGCAGCTGTGCCGTTGTACTCAACAGTATTCGGAGAAGCGCTTGCATTAAATATGCCTGTCGGCATTAAAACTCCGCTTACCTTCAACGTTGAATTTGCGGCATTGATCAACGATGCCGTCCCGCTGCTGCCCGTTGCAGAATGGAGTGCTAGGGTTCCAAAATTCGTAAACGATTTACCCGCAGCGATAGTGACGTCAGACAGTGTTGCGTTGGCACTTGCCAGGACGATATCGTTTCCATTCACTTGGAAGGTAGCAGTTCCCGTGACCGCGCCCGCTCCGCTAAGGGTATCGCCGTCTGTTGTCCAATTGATGGTGCCGCTGCCGCTCCATGTGCCGTTCAAAAATATATTTCCCGTAATGCTCAGAGCATGTCCGGCATCGACCACTGTGCCTCCGCCGTTCAAATTGAATGCAGTAATGGATGGGTCAACATCGAGGGTAACGGTAACCGGAGCGGGATATGGAGTGCCGATTGCAACCGTATCTTTGGTACGTGGAATAAATCCGGTGTTCCAGGTGGTTGGAGTGTTCCACGTTCCGGTTTGTATCGCCCAAATAAGAGTTCCGATAGGCACAATTGCCGAACCGATCGCAAAGACATGTGAATCCAGGTTGATAAGGACCGAAGTAGCGACTGTGCCGGAATCGCGCCCAAAGTCCGATACAACTTGTCCGATACTATTCCAATTTGAAGCGACCGGCGTATTCCATTCGGCTACCGCCGATTGCGCGCGTGTGGTGGCAGAGCTGCTCATTCCAGTGAAAGAATCCCAACTCAAAAGGACGTTTGCGCTTCCGCCCGCAGGACCGGTAACGTTCCAGTATTCGTTCGAGGCAAGCCAGTTAAGCGGCGCCGCCAGATTTGAAACATTGTATCCGTCGGTCGTTGGGTTCTTGTCATAAAACTGTGCCGTCCAAATTTGTGTTCCGCTCGTCGACGTGTTGCTGACAGAAACGTATCCGAACCGGTTACGACCTGACGACACTGCATCTCCAACTGGGAAGACGAAACTTGAGCCGCTGTTTATTCTCTTGCCCAGCGGTCCGTTGACGAATGAATTCACATTTCCGCCAACCACTGCGTTCGTTCCGGTATTATTGATCGTCAACGTGTTGGCGCTATTCGTGTTGATGTTTCCCAACGTCATGATCAATTGATTGGTTACTGCGGCGTTTCCGGTCTGTATCGTAAGTCCGGCTGCGTTGTTTATGGCGAGGTTGTAAAATGTTTCTGTTATACCGTTGCCCAGCATGATAATTTTTTGAAGTACGATTCCAGAGAATCGTACTGCACCTGTTCCAGGGGTGAAACCGCCTGTAATAGAGTTATTGTCGGACCAGTTGCCAAGTATGTACAGATCTTTGTTGTAGAGACTATTATCGAGTTTACTTCCTGCGACAAAAATCAAATTGCCGCCAACTTTCATATCCACACTGCTGATATGCTTTAGACCGCTTCCCGAAAGAAGAACATTTTGATACGGTTTTGCTACGCTGCCGACGTCCAAGGGCAAAGTGCCGTCCGTGTTGCCATAAAACTCCACGGTGCTTGCAGGATTTGCAAATAATGAGTCGTAAGAGCCGGCTGGAAATACAAACATGCCGCTCCCCGTATTGAGAATCTTGATCTTCCCGCTCCCCGACACCTGCCCCAAGGAATGGAACGTCGTATTCTCTGCGTCAAGCACGCCGTTGATTGTTACAGAAGATGCAAAGGCACTGTTCGCGCTGAGAGCAACTGAATCCTGCGGACGTACGACAACCGGATTGCCGTTGGGCAAGGTGACGAGATCCCATGTGTTCGGGTCGCTCCAACTTCCGGATTGTTTACTTGTCAGCAGGGGCAGATTATTAAATACATCACCGATGGTGTACGAGCCATCCAAGAGAGAAGAACTCGAAAAAACGAAGGTCGGAGAGCTTATTGTCCCGCCCACGGTCGTCCATTGTGATGTAGAATTGTCATATCGCTCGATGTGCGTGGGGCTTCCCTGAACATCGCTGGGGGAGTACGTGAAGGTATCCGTCACCGCGTAGGAAGACGAAAATCCTGTCGATGATACGACCCAATAGTAATTGAGGTAATTTGTGTAGTTACTCGGATTCACGCTGGGGTGTATATTATTTACAGGAATGACCTTGATTGCTCCGCCTGAATTGCTGTTCGATGAAAAAGAGATAGTACACGGAGTGTATTTTCCATTGTCACCGATTGGGAACTTAAAGCTCGATGCCCCCGAGGGGAAGATCTTTGTCACGCCTTTATCGCTCGAAACGCCGTTCAACAAAATCAGATTCGAAGTATTGATTGTGCCCGCAACTATTGCGCTGGCTCCCAACGTTAAAGCATAATCGTTAATATAGAGGCCGCCGTTTGTGAATTTAAGCTGCCCGTTTATCGTTGCGCTGTTGGTTAGATTGATCCCATTTCCACTATTGTTGATTTCTATACTGCCAAAAACTCCGGTCCCGCTCCCTCCGATCGTCTGTTTGCCCGCTCCAATAAATGTCATTCCACCGACTGTCGGAGTGGGGCTTGTATGAACCGCATTGTTAACGACATTGC
>CAYYHS010000401.1:0-3249 GCA_964471785.1 uncultured Chitinophagaceae bacterium | reverse complement strand
GACGTACATAGCGCAATCCTTTCAGTGGGCATTCACTAGCAACGACAAGTATGTGACGGCGCCGATGGCATAAAAGAATGGAACGCCCCACACCTCCTGTGTATTCCATTCTACAGCGTTCGACGTTTCCATGTACGGGGTATCGTCCAATCGTCCAACGAACCCGTCAACGGTAGCGTCGGGAATACGGTAGTTCACGAACGACGCGATCACAGGATGCCTGAAACCAACGCCGGTGAAAAGACAAAGACCAGTGGTATTATGGCCAGTGGCCCATTGAATCAACTTCTCGCTCTCTTCACGGTAGGAATTTTCCTTCCATAAGAATGCAGCCCGCGCAAGAAGATATGCATGCTGCATAAGAACAGCATCCGTTCCGTGCACCATCTCTTGCGCATTGAGCGGACTGATGAACGTCCGAACAAAATTATTCGCACCGGCGTTGCGGAACGTCACCTCATCGGAATGGAGCGGCTTCACAAAGACCCCGTACGGCGTCACGGAGAATGGGTTGCTCGCTGCATCTTTCAAAAGGTAACTCTGGATATACCGCCTGACTGCCGATTCCGTTCGTTTCGTGAAGTCCTTCATGTTGGGAATGTCGGGCTCAGAGACGCGCAGCAATGCCATCGCAGGCTCCGCGTTCCAAACGATACTGCGGTATCCGTCCATTTTCCCCTTCTCGTAGAAATACCCGCTCAAGAGAGACTCGCCGTTTTCCTGACGCGTCAGGAGCTCATTGGCAAGCGCCTCAATCTCCACCCCATCCACCTGTCCAAGTCCGGAGGCGTAAAGTTCGCAAGCAGCCAGTAGTTCTTCTGCGACGAAAAGTGTTCGGCCGTCGTGCTTCACCTTTTGGCTGTACTTCCATCCCAGCTCCGCAAGGTGCTCGCACTGCAAGGCATCGGCGGTGCCAAGCACCCTCGACGCAAACACCTGATTGCGGATGAACAAAAACTGACAGACCGGGTTGTAGGTCGTCCGAATCTTTCGCTCGTCTCCGTTCTCTTTGATATTGTCGCTCATCCCTTCGCCGGAGCCAAGGCACCCGGCATGGTTTTCACACCACCAATCCTTATCATAGTCCTTCCCTCCACGCAGCGGTCCGCTTCCGATATCTTCATAGACTCGTCCCTCAGGAGTGATCATAGCATGAAAGAATTTGTTTCCCCATTTGATTTCGGTCAAGGCATCGTCTCTGTAAGCGGTATTGGCATGCTGCGCGATCATTGCAAGCGCTTCGATATGCGAGCTCGTTTGCGAAATCCACTTGCGAAAATCCCCGGCATCGTTCCACCCGCCGGCAGACGGAACATATGTCCCGTCTGTATCAAGTACCCCGTCGTCTGCATTTTCCAGCGGTCGTATTCCAGGCGTCTCAATCCCCGACCGTTGACAGGACAGATAGTTGAGGTAACTGCGGATAAGGCGATGGTATGGATTGCTTTCAATCGCGAACGGAGTCGTGAATCCGTATTCGGTTTCAATCTGGTAAAGCCCCGGCTGAACGAAGTTTGTGAAATCACCCTGCCAGAATGTACCCCACCGAGTCACGATTCTTTTTAATGTTCCCCGATATGCGGCTCCGGATCGATCGTCCCCCACATAATTCCCCTTATCAATGTCGAAGGGCCAGTCAAAGAATGCACCCGTCCAGGCTTTCGGCAAGTGCTGCTCTCGTTTCACCCGCGAAAGAAGATGGTCGACATAGAAGGGAATTTCGTCGGGCAGCCCCGAGTCCCGCGGCGACGGTAAGAGCGTAACCGTCTTCGGGCCTCCCTCGCGAAATCCGAGTTGCGATGTCACAAGAGCAGGCCGGTCAACGTATGTCTTGCGGACCTCTTGTGAATAAAGTGCCTCGGCGAAAGTCAGGCAGACGATTGCCAGGACGAACGCCGGCGCTAGATGCGTACGGATATTTGACGTCATTAATCTCCTGGAGTGAAATGGGGATAGGTTGCGTGAATTGCGGTTTTGTTCCCAAGCCGAGGTCCAGTCGCCTTCCCCAGAGGAAGCCGGCATCATAGTCACGTACTATGAAACCCGGCAACGCCATTTAATGCCAAAGCGTTGAAGAATGTCCAGCATTGGTCGGATGTCGCAATGGATGCGACATCCTCCGCAAACGTTCAGAATTACTCCAATCGAACCGCCTTCTTCAGCGGCAGATCGCGCGAGGATGTGCCGACAAGAATCTCGTACGTCCCTTTCGTCGTCGCCCATCCGTGAGCAACGTCGTCATAGTAGGCGAATGAGGCCTTATCGAGATGGAGTTGGACAATTCTCTTTTCTTTCGGCTGCAAAAAGACTTTGGCAAACGCCTTCAATTCTTTTGCTGGCCGGAGAACTGTCGCACCGTCATCATGAACATACACTTGCACCACTTCCGCCCCGGCGACATTACTTGTGTTCTCTACTGTCACGTTCACAGTGTACTCATCATTCGTGCTCTTCTTCACCGGCGTCACGCCTAGGTCGCTAAGAGCAAACGTTGCGTACGATAATCCATACCCAAAGGCGTACCGAACGTCGATCTTCTTCGTATCAAAATGACGGTAACCGACCAAGAGGCCGTCCGAGTATTCGGTTTCATCATGGGCTCCGGGATACGAACCGTATGCCGAGCAATCTTCCCATCGTTTCGGGATTGTGACCGGGAGTTTGCCGGAAGGATTCGTTGTTCCAGAAAGGGCTTCAACGATCGCCTGAGCCCCCTCCTGACCGGGATACCATGCATCCATCACTGCATGGACATTATCGATCCAATTCTCCATCACCACCTGCGCACCGGCTTCAAGAACGACCACGGTGCGTGGATTTGCCTTGCTCACTGCGTTGATCAGCTCCACCTGAGCTGCCGGCAGATCAAGAGCGGGGCGGTCGAATCCCTCCGATTCCTGCATCTGCGAGTCGCCGACGAACAAGAGTACTGCATCGCTCTTCTTTGCAAGAGCAACGACACCCGGCAGCAAACTCTGACCGGGGCTCACAAGCCCAAGGCGCGCAATTGCGGCTCCTTGATTCTCAAAGTATTCCATTTTGATAGCATATGATTTTCCCGCCTCCATCGGAACATTGGCGCTCCGAGCCTCTTCGCCATGTTGAGTCCAATTGTCGATCAACAGCCGGTTGTCGATATAGAACCGGACGCCGTCGTCCGTCGCAACGGAAAATTCGAATGTGCCGGATTCCGCGACGCGGATATTTCCCGTCCATCGAACGGAGAAACTATCGACACCGATACCCGGC
>CAYYHS010000400.1:0-3254 GCA_964471785.1 uncultured Chitinophagaceae bacterium | reverse complement strand
AAGAAAGGAGAAGGAACATGAACAAGTTTATTACCATCTTATTAGCTGTGCTGGTCATCGCACCCGCAGTGCTCTGCGCGGTGGACACGGTAACAGTGCCGAATGATTTCGCGCTCGGTACGATTAACAGCGTTATTCAGGGAGACACGCTGGCGAACGGCGCTCGTGTCAACCCGCTGCGGGTCTACAAACTACTCCGGGGCGGCTACTATCTTCTCAACGGCAGTATTACCACGGCGCCGGGTACTCACATATGGATTGTCGGCGAGCCCGCTCCTGCCACCGGGACGGATCCGGGAATGGCCGTTCTGATCGAAGGCGATGTCACCGGTCTCTATTACAATTTCACGATCGATTGTTATGGCGACCTCACGATGAAAAATGTCTGGATGATCTACGCAACGCAGCTCGGAACACAAAACTGGACAGCCTTGCAATTCGAACAAGACAACACAAAGGCCAAGTCCCGTGGAGAGTTCGACAACTGCATCTTTGATTACGTCAACGGGCTTGCAGTCACCGCCAACGATACAGGATTTACCGGCATCTTCAAAAATTGTATTTTCAGAAACAGTGTCGATCCCGGACAATGGTGGGCTGGAAGGATGTTCGCGACGATCAATAATTCGGCGAGAGCAGATACCATCTGGTCGGAAAACTGCACCTACGAGAACGAGGGATTTTCGTTCCAGACGGATTATACTCCTCCCAAGTTCGTGTTCTACAACCACAACACGTTTCTGAATATTGCCAAATTTGCGTTTAAGTTCTACTGGATGACGCACTTCATTTGCACGAACAACGTCTTCGTGAACTGCCACTTCACCGGTGAGCGGTATCAGGACCGTATCGGCCAGGATCCGGATGTTCTATTGTATGGTGCCGTGCTCGATGTCGACACGATGGACGTGAGCGACGGTCTTCCCGGCACGCTTTACAACGGCGTCGCGGAGAAGGATCGCGTTGTCTATTTCTACAACAACAGCAACTATCAGGATCCGATGTTCCAGACTTTTTTCAATCAGTATAATGACACCGCAAGCGGGAGGGGAAAAATTCTCCCCGAGCCGATCATGAACGACCGGACACTCGACATGTTCACGTGGCACCAGTTCATGAAACTGGATCCTAACTACCAGGCACTTGACGGCCAGAACCATCAATTCACCAAGGCTGGCACAAACGCCGACAGCATCATCGCTTTCCTGAAAGCGCGATATGCGCTCGGCGGGACAGTGTTCTGGGGTTACAATGCCGACCTGACCGGTACATGGCCGCTCAAAGAGAACCTCGCGTACTCGAACGCTACGCTGCTCACGGCGGCCACAGGCGGACGTCCGCTGGGCGATCTCTACCATTGGTTCCCGTCTCAGTACACAAGCTGGAGCGCGCAGGCAACGACAGAGGACAATACCATCATTGGGAAGTCTGTTTCCGGAGTGAAGCAGGTATCGAACGTGGTACCGGAAAGCTACACGCTGCAGCAGAATTATCCGAACCCGTTCAACCCCGCAACGCGCATCGATTACTCGATCGCGAAGAGAGGACAAGTAACGTTGAAAGTGTTCAACGTTGTTGGCCAGGAAGTTGCGACGCTCTTCTCGGGTGTTCAAGAGGCGGGCCACTACGAGGCCAGTTTCGATGCGAAGACTCTCTCGAGTGGTGTGTATCTCTATCGGCTGCAAGCTGGAAACACTACCATAACAAAGAAAATGATGCTCTTGAAGTAGCCTAGATGTTGATTTAGAGGCATCACAAGGGCCGGGTTGGTGTTCCGATTCCCGGCCCTATTTTTTCTCCATTCCATATAGTGAAGAAAAGGAATTTGACTCACCGGGCTCTCGGGCTCCGCGAGGATGTTGCTGTAATATTACAGACACTAAAAGGTGTTCACTATGGGCAAGATATTTGACCGGCGTTCGTTCATCCTGAGACTGACTGCTGCGACTGCCGGATTGAGCATATTGAAATCCTTGAAACCTCCGGCCCTGCTGGCAAAAGCAATCAGTGGCGCCTCCCTCGATATCGAACAAGGGAATAACAGTAATTTCCCCTCGCGAGAAATCACAGGCCGATATGTCATTCCCCCTCACTTCCCGGAGTGGGTGCATCGCGCCGTATTTTATCAGGTCTATCCGCAGAGTTTCTACGACACCAACGGCGACGGGATCGGCGATCTTAGAGGAATTACCGAAAAGCTCGATTACATCAAAAGTCTCGGAGTCGCTGCAATCTGGGTCAATCCGTTTTTCCAGTCTCCCTTTTGCGACGGCGGCTACGACATTTCCGACTACTACAAAGTTGCTCCGCGGTACGGAACGAATGACGATGCGAAGATCCTCTTCGAGGAGGCACACAAGCGAGGCCTTCGGATCCTCTTCGATTTCGTTGCAAGTTACACCTCCATGGAGCATCCTTGGTTTCAGGCCTCCGCCCGTCAAGAAGAGAACAATTACTCCAATTGGTATATCTGGACGGATAACGTCTGGCGCAATCCGCCGAAAAATTTTGAAGGGGCGTTCATCAAAGGATTCGGAACTCGAAACGGCCAGTACATGCAGAATTTTTACCATTGCGAGCCGGCATTGAATTACGGTTTTGCGGACTGCGATCCCGAACAGCGCTGGGAACTTCCGATCGATCATCCCGATGTCGTCGCAATGCGGGAGGAAATGAAGAATGTGTTCCGGTTCTGGATGAAGATGGGTGCCGACGGTTTTCGCGCGGACATGGCCGGAGCGCTGGTAAAATCATCCGGTCTTGAGGGGACCCAACAGTTCTACAAAACCCACGAGGAGGGAACAAAAGAGTTCTGGCGCGAAATCCGAAAAATACTGAACGAGGAGTATCCCGAGGCTTTCATCGTCTCCGAATGGTCGTATCCCGCATCGGCGCTCGACGGATGTTTCCACGCAGACTTTTTCCATTGGTTCAAAGGGTATGACGATCTCTTTCAAAAAGAGAGCTGGAGAATTCTCAACGGTTACTCCGAGGGACATAGTTATTTCGATACGGACGGAAAAGGGAACATCGCGTTCTTCCTCGACAATTTCATGCACCAGTATGAAATGACAAAGGGGAAGGGGTATATTTCGATACCTCTTGGGAATCATGACAACGCGCGATTGGGGAACAACCGCACCGATGACGACCTTGAACTGATTTATGCTTTCGGATTGACAATGCCGGGAGTAACATTTATCTATTACGGCAACGAGATTGGGATGAGACAATTGCCGGAGAGCTGGCCTCAG
>CAYYHS010000399.1:0-3255 GCA_964471785.1 uncultured Chitinophagaceae bacterium | reverse complement strand
AGTGATCAGCAAGTCGCGAACGACAATGACCCAGACCATCCAGACAGAAGCATATCCAATATAGACGAACGAAATAAATGCGGCAGAGGTGAGCACCTTATCGGCGAGGGGATCCAGGAATTTTCCCCAGCGAGTTATGTATCCCCAGCGTCTGGCAACCCATCCGTCGTACCAATCTGTGATTGCGGCGAGGCAAAAGACGAGCAACGCAAGCTGTTTGTTCGACGGTGAATCTGAGAATAAAAGCAACGTGAACGCCGGCGTCAGGAGGATTCGCAGCAGTGTCAGTTGATTAGGGGGGGACATCGGTTCTCCTCAATTCTGCGGTAATCTACAAATTTTGAGGCAAAGATGAAAGCGAGCGTTGCTCGAACCGGATTAAATCGCGTTAATCCTTTACTTGCGAAAACTAAAAAGGCCATCCGGGGGACGGCCTTGAGAAACTTTAAAGCTTGATGAGGCTCAAAGAGCCTTTTGAATTTTTCCCGCCTTCAGGCAGGAGGCGCAAACTCTGACGCGCTTGACCGATCCATCCACAACGGCGCGTACTTCCTGCAAATTTGGGAGCCATCGACGCGGCGATCTGTTGTTTGCATGGCTGACGTTATTGCCAGCAATAGGTCTTTTTCCGCATATTTCACAAACTTTTGCCATAATACTATCGGATTCCTTTCAATCGTATTATCTATTGGCCATTAATATAGAGAAATTCTCTCAGCAATGCAACAGAATTTTGGCAGGCGACTCACTTTAATGCATACTCAATTGGGCGGAAAGATTCCGAAGCTTCTTATGTTTTTTGCAGATGTCTCATTTCTGTATTTCGAGAATCCTTCGGATAATCCCATAGGCATCATCATCTGCTGCAGAATTCTGACACATATAAGAACGGCGCCGTTACGAAGATCGATCGATGTCAAAAAATCATATTCTCCTGATGCTCATGTAATGTGTTAAGTAACGAGTATCTTTAGCTTGTAATTCAGCCCACTTTTCTATATTTTTTGTCCGGGTGGATGTAACTTTCCAGCGTTTTCAACGAAGTACAGACAACGTTGCCAGGCTCTCCTATTCTCCAATCATGAAAATCAGAAAACTCCTTACCCTTCTCGGATCGATTTTCTTATTCGCGGCCGTCTTTGTTTTCGACGCGACGATGAAGAGCCTTGACGCCGATCTCGGCAGCTTTTTCTATGTTCGGGGCGCTTTTATTGTCGCGGCATTCGTTCTTATTGCCATATACATCATCAGCGGTCGAAGAGAACGTCAGCCGACAATGATACAGCGAATCGGAAGAGTTGCCGCGTGGGCCGGACTGTTTGTGGGCCTTTCGATTATCCTGAGCGTGCTCCCTTTTGGAGATTTTGAAACACGAGCGTATCGACTCTTCCCCCGCGACTATATCACAATTCTTTTCTCTGCAGTCTTGAGCACGGCGGCAGGAATCGTAGCTGCCGTGACGATCCTCAACCTCAAAGACATGCTGCTGTACAAGCGAAAGAAAGGAACGCGCCGCAATTTCTGGTTTTTGTTGATTTCATTTTTCGTTACCTCCGCTACCACGATTGGCCTTCGCCCTCTCGAGTCGTCGGTCTACACGACCGTCTTGTTCATTCTTTCCGTCGTTATGATCATCGTCAATTCATTCCGCTTATCGTGGATAGCGTACTTGTCGAGGCGCGAAAAAATTTACGCGATGGTGTATGCCCTGCTTGCTTTCTTTGCGTTCATGGCGATCAATATCCTTCTCTCGATGTCGGATAGGCCGTTTCTGTCGAAAGCGATTCTCTATTTTAGCTATCCTCTCCATTCTTTCGTGCAATTGACTTCATTGTTCGGGGCTGTCTATTTTGGAATGGCCTTCATCAGTACGCTCTTCCACCTTCCCACTGCAGAAGCGTTCGACCGCAAGCAATCCGAACTGAGCTCTCTCCACAATCTCAGCCGCCTCATCACGCAGGTATTTGACCTTAATGAACTCGCAGAAACGGTAACGAAGATGACGCTCGAGGTATGCGAAGCTTCGGGGTCATGGCTCGAAATTTTTCCAACCGAAACAGGCCGGAAGGGGACCCATCAGAGCACCGGCATCGTGTCCCAACGGAACATGAGTACGGAAGAAATACAGACAATTCTCTTCGGGGACCCCGTTTCGATCCGGTCGGTCGTCTTCTCTTCAAAAAAAGTGTTGCTCATCGACGACGTGAGCAACGACCGTCGAACCACCTACATCGCGAAACTCAAAAAATTCGGTTCCTTGCTCGTTGTCCCGCTCGTATCTCATGAAAACTTGATCGGGATCCTCTATGCAACGAAGCAAATGGATTTCGGTTTCGACCAGGACGATATCGATGTCCTTTCCGGTTTCGCAGACCAGGTCACGATCGCGATAGAGAACGCGACCCTCATCCAACGCTCGCTTGAGAAGGAACGGTTGCAGCGTGAGCTCCTTCTGGCGCAGGAGATGCAGAAGAGGCTATTGCCCCAGACCCTTCCGACATTTTCAAACGTGGAGATGCAGGCAGTGTCGGCCCCCGCGCTCGAGGTGGGCGGGGATTATTACGACGTGGCAATTCTCGACGATCGGCACGTTGGGATCGTGATCGGCGATGTTTCCGGCAAAGGCGTCGGAGCTGCATTCTACATGGCAGAAGTGAAGGGCATCTTTCAGTCTCTCAGCAAGATCTATTTCTCCCCAAAGAAATTTCTCGTCAAGGCCAACGAGTCGCTGGTCTCGAGTATTGACAAACGGTCGTTTATTAGTTTAATTTATGCAGTCCTCGACGTTACGACCGGAGAGCTGGTGCTGTCGCGGGCCGGCCATTGTCCGATGCTGTATGCAACTCCATCGTCCGTTGAGTATATTAAGTCTTCCGGAATGGGGTTGGGATTGAGCGGCGGCGCGGTGTTCGAGGAATCCCTGGAAGAGAAGAAGCTGATGATGGCGCAGGGTGATGTGTGTGTTTTTTACACCGACGGCGTTACTGAATCACGATCGGCATCGGGCGAAGAGTTTGGCTACGAGCGATTGGTGAAGGTTGTGGAAAAGAACCGCGGCC
The DNA here is from genome assembly GCA_964471785.1 of uncultured Chitinophagaceae bacterium. Lineage (GTDB taxonomy): Bacteria > Bacteroidota > Ignavibacteria > UBA10030 > UBA8401 > JAGVPT01. The sequence goes on along the minus strand of CAYYHS010000399.1, from coordinate 196 downwards.
GTTCTGCCGAGGAAATCAAAGAAGAAATCATTCAGCGCGTCTGGAGCTATACTGATGCTCAAGGGTACGACGACGACCTGACGGTATTTGTCGTAAAATGGAACGGAGCATCGTGAGAGAGCGAACGATTATAACCTATTTTGAGGAGTCACATCAATGAATGAATTCAAGATATCGTTCCGGGAGAACGGCAAGG
>CAYYHS010000398.1:0-3257 GCA_964471785.1 uncultured Chitinophagaceae bacterium | reverse complement strand
GATATCTTCGCAATGGCGGTAATCCCGCTCTTTGCATCGTGCAGGTCCCTGGAAAGAACGACAAGAACATATTTGCGCCCATCGGGGAGGTAGACTATTCCCGAGTCGTGTTGGATTCCTTCGCTGCTCCCCGTCTTGTGAGCTACCTTGACCGATCTTGGCAATTGGCCCGGAATCATGGTATTGAACTTTTGCTGAAGCAGGATTTGAAGCATTTTCGTCGAGTATTTTCTGCTTATTACCCTCTTGAATGCAAGCTGTTCGAACATCACGGCCAGTGATCCAGCGGTGACGGTGTTGTTCTTGCCCAATTGGTAGGCCTTGGTGTCTTCGACACCACGGATGACGCGAACGTTGACCGCCCCCAATTTCGCCATCGTGCGCCGAACATTACGGGGGCCCACCAAGTTGATGAGGATGTCCGCTGCCAGGTTGCTGCTCACTACTATCATGTCAACAACGAGTTTGCTGATGGACACCTTACTGCCTATTTGCGAGTAGAGGCTATCGTCACTGTCGCTGGCCCGATCGAGGGAGTAGGGACTTCCGTCAACGAGACTCGAGAATCGGTTGATGACTTCCAGCGAATCCCCCAGAGAGATCTTCCCGAGGTGCACTTGATTGAACACCTCTATCATCACCGCCGTCTTTATCGTGCTTGCCGCGTGGAACCGTTCGTTTGCATTTCGGTAATATGAATTCCCGGTTTGAAGATCCTTGAATGCAACGGCAAAATTACCATGGACGACGGCTAGAACAGAATCGATCTCTCTCCCTAACTCCGCACTTCTATGTGCCCGAGGATTGCCGAAAGAGCTTGCGGTCAGCAGAACGAGAAGGGCGGTGAGCTTCACGTCAGCCCCTTGCACGGAATTCCACCCGGCCCTCGACGAGTGTGTCGCCGCCCAGGTGGATTTTCTTTTTGTCGCGGAGAACAAAAGGGCGAACGGGCGCCGCGAATGACGGGAGACCACTGCCGAATTTCTTCCGGGAGGTAAACAAGTATACTTTGTCGACGGCATCGGCTTTCAGAAAAAGTCGATACGTTGCAGGTCCTCCTTCGACGAGAAGCGAAGCAATACCTCTTCTCCCGAGGTGTCTGAGGATTTTGTTGACATTGATTTCGCCATTTCTCCCTCTCATCAACACCACCTCCACTCCCTTTTTCTCGAACTTCCGGCTCTTTCTTTCCTGCTTGCGGTCGGAAAATAGAATCGTGCGACTCCGGCCTCGGTCATTAAAAACATGAGCGCTGAGCGAAGCACGCAATTTTCCGTCGAGGACAACTCGGCGAGGATCTCTTCCCGCCACGTAACGGACATTTAACCGTGGGTTGTCCGCAATGACGGTACCGGCCCCAACAAGCACTCCGTCATATTGAGATCGAAGAGCATGTACTAGTGAACGCGACCGTTTTGTCGTGATCCATCTGGAAGTCCCGTCCGTCCTTGCGACGAATCCATCACTCGTCTGAGCTACCTTAAGCGCCACGAATGGAAGTCCTGTCGTAATGAATTTTGAGAATTTTTCATTAAGCCTCTCAGCCTGATCTGCCATCACCCCTACGACAATTCTTACGCCGTGGTTACGGAGAAACCGGAATCCACCCCCAGCGACGAGCGGGTTAGGATCTTTCATCGCACATACCACCTTTGCAATTCCGTGTGCTACAATGGCGTCAGTACATGGAGGTGTCTTTCCGTGGTGAGAACACGGTTCCAAGTTTACATACATTGTGGCACCGTGGATACTCGACCGCGATCTCAGTGCATTCCGTATCGCATTCACCTCAGCATGCGGGCCGCCGAATTTCGCATGGTATCCCTTTCCGATTACTTTCCCGTTCAGAACAACAACGGCTCCGACGAGAGGGTTGGGACTCACATTCCCAGATCCCTTCCTCGCGAGCCTGAGACACTCGGCCATCATACGTTCATCGGCGGATCGATTCATGGGCAGCAGAGGGCACAAAAAAAAGAGACACCACAGACGCCTCGAACGCTGATCCGTGATGCCTTCACTACATTCTCTGTATCGCTATTTGAAATGGATTTCCTTCTTTTTCGCCGCCGACTGATAAATTGCATCAACAATTTTCATCCGCTGAACGGCTTCATCGACCGTGGAGATCACGGAGTGCATGCCCCGGACAGTCCCGACGAAATGCTTCAATTCATTCTCATAAGAGCGCCGAAAAAGATTCTGCGTATCGTCGGCCTTGGTCGGCGTAACATTGACGATACTGCCGTGCATCTCCCGATGAATCTTCAGCGGGTTTAATTTCGCGCTCCCCTTTTCGCCGTAAATATTGCAGTAAAATAATTCGTTCTCGATATAGAAACTCCAGCTTACTTCTATGGTAATCGTGGCGCCGTTCTTCATAAAGAGGAATACCGCCGCAGAATCTTCGACTCCCGGCGTCGCGTGCGAGTAGTTCGATGCGTCCACCCGAAGTACCTCGGGATACCCCGTCATCCACAATGCGAGGTCGAGCATGACGATGCCAAGATCCAGAAAAACGCCTCCGCCGGATTTATCTTTATGCCCCATCCATGAACTGTGGTCGGTGAGTTTCTTAAGCCATCCGGCTTTGACGTAGAAAATCTTCCCCAGGTCCTCATTTTCGATGAAGCTACGCAGAATCATCGTGTCGGGGCGGAACCGGTTGTTCATCCCGACCATCACCTTCTTCTTTGCTTTCTTGGCCGCTTCCGCAATCGAGACGGCCTCGAGATATTTTCGCGCAATCGGCTTCTCGACGAAAATATCTTTCTTTGCTTCAAGGCAAGCGATCGAAATATCCTTGTGTGCGTTCGTCGTAGCGCAGATGTCGACCGCGTCGAGCTCTTCGGCGGCGAGCATTTCCTGAACATCCGCGTAGTACCGCTTGATGCCGTACTTTTCCGCCAAGGCGCGTGCCCGCGACCTGTCCTTGTCGCAGACAGACGTAACTATCGCATCGGGAATTTTGGTGAGAATGGGTAGGTGAAAAACCTGTGCAATCCAACCTAATCCAACAATACCGATTTTAGCTTTGTCCATTGTCGGCCGCTTGTTGACCCCTTAAGTGCTTAGAGTGCCCGGCGTTCCGTCGTTCCGTGCCGGGATGGATGCATTTCGCAAAAAGTTCGGACCACCTCCGCAATCCCTTGCGGATCGAGCTTGACCAATTGCTGCAGCTCTGCCGGTGTGCCATGTTCGATGAATTCATCGGGTATGCCGTGGACATGAACACTGACGTCCCGGTGGTTCATTGT
>CAYYHS010000397.1:0-3298 GCA_964471785.1 uncultured Chitinophagaceae bacterium | reverse complement strand
CCTGCGGCCTCTCGGCGGATTGGAATGATTGTTTGCAGCTGGGGCATGACGGCGAAACGGTATTTGTGGCTTTTCAACTCCGCTATGCGCTCCGGACCTACATTGAAATTTGCTCGATGCTCAACAAACCGGATGAGGTCGGTTGGGCCACGAAGCACCTGCAGACGCTTGACGTCAACCTCGAGAAACACGCCTGGGATGGCGAGTGGTATCTTCGGGCGTTCAGGGCGGATGGTCTGAAGTTCGGTTCGAAAGAAAACGACGAAGCGTCTATTTTCCTAGAGCCTCAACCCTGGGCCGTTTTCAGCGGACATCTTTCCAACGACCGGGCCGCAAAGCTGATGGACGTTGTGGAGAAACGGCTCTTGACCGACTATGGCTTCATGATCTGCGACCCTCCCGTTGAAAAAACCGACCCGAAGGTCATCAAAGCGGTCTTGTTCAACAAAGGAATGAAGGAGAACGGTTCGATCTTTTGTCATACGCAGGGATGGGCCATCATTGCGGAAACGATGATTGGAAGAGGCGATAAGGCGTACAACCATTATCGAAGGTTTATGCCGTCTGCCTATAATACGAAGGCTGAGGTTCGTAGTATTGAGCCGTACGTCTATTGTCAGTTCACCAACAGCAAATACAACCCGCGGTACGGTTCATCGAGGCTTCCCTGGTTGAGCGGCAGTGCCGCATGGGCATATTTTACGGCTACGCAACATATCCTGGGAATTCAGCCTGACTACACCGGACTCAGAATCGATCCTTGTCTTCCCTCAAAGTGGAAAGAAGTGAAAATCACGCGGAGGTTCAGGAACAAGGAGTTCAACATCGTCATTAAGAATGAGGCGGGAGTTCAGAAAGGGATCAAAAAGGTATCTATCAACGGCAAAGAGATTCAGGGGAATTGTATTCCACTGGATCTGATGAAAGAGAAAAATGAAGTTATTGCTGTGATGGGATAGAGCATCGTACCAGTGATGCCATCACTGAGCGTTCGCCGGTGATGGCATCACTTCTTGTTCGACAGCTTGAAACGAACACAGGTCTAATATTGTTGATACAACAGTGGCTTTCTTGTAGGGAAAACCACTGAAAGCAAAGTCAATCACGCCGGTTTTTTCAACCCGTTTTAGAATTGAATACATTTGCGTCTCCCGGACCAGGTGGAGATGGGACCTGCTGTTGGAGGTGAGAGACTGGTCGCTAACTCACAGCTGTTTCATTATGGATGGAGACGTTGCCATGCAATTTTCTTCCGTTAAAAGATTCACTTGCCTCTTTGCGATTGCTCTGCCGATTGTGTCCAACTTGGCGGGTGCGCAGCCCAAAGCGAGGCGCTCGGACATCAAGATCGAACAGGTGTGTGTTGTCGGATCCAACTCTGTCCGAGTCAAAAGGGATCCTGCGTCCGGCCGTCTTTACATTGTGCAGAATAACGGCCTTATCCAACGTGTTAATTTCGGAGCAGGCGGCACGGCGACGTTGACGACCGTCTACCAGAAATCGGACCATGGTCTCAATGCGCCGCTGGGGATCACTTTTGGACCGGACGGCACGATGTATCTCACCGGCAACGATTCTACAGGAGTTATCGGCACCGCCACGGTCGTCAAGGGTGTTCCGGTTTCACCCGGAAGTGAGACGCGAACATGGAGCATGATTGCGCAGACCGTCGGCTACCGTTACGGCAATATCTATAACCATAGAGTGAATGCAGTGATTCTGAATCCGACTGGAGATTCGCTCTATGTCAATAGCGGCGCCGCGACAGACCATGGCGAAGCGCACGGAGGATATCGCGAAGCCGGACTGACCTCGTGCATCTGGAAGCTCCCGGTCGCGGGGAACAATATTATTCTCCAAGACGACAGGGAGTGGCTCCGTTCGAACGGATACTTGTTTGCGGAAGGAATCCGGAACACCTTCGACTTTGCTTATGCGGGGAACGGCGATTTGTTCGGTCCGGAGAACTCGGACGACCGCGACGATCCGGAGGAATTGAACTGGCTCCAGGAAGGGCATCACTACGGATTTCCGTGGCGGATCGGAGGAGACAACACGCCGCAGCAATACACTCCGTACAATCCCCACACAGACGCTCTTCTCAGTCCATTTGCATGGGGAGGAGGAACCCTCTACACAACCTACAGCAACGATTCGACCTATCCGGCGCGTCCAGACAGCATCGCGTTTACCGAACCGATCCCAAGTGTTGGTCCCGACGCGGATAGGTTCCGCGATACGACAACCGGCGCAGTGAAGGACGCGAGCAAGCTCGGTATCATGGCAACGACGTTCACACCGCACCTATCGATAGACGGAATTGTTTTTGACCGGGACTCCATTCTTTCTGATGATCTGAAAGGGGGGGCGTACGTCATCAGCTTCTCGAACAGCTCGCTCATCACGACTCTCACCGATACGAGCCAGAACCTAATGGAAGTTGCGCTCACGAAGACCGGCGGCAACTATACTGCGCGGGTAACGAAACTTGTCACCGGATTTAACTCTCCGCTCGGCATCGAGATGGTCGGGGATACACTTTATGTCGTGGAAACCGGCCTACAGAGCAGCAACAACTCACCTAAATTGTGGCGCATTGTCCTGCCGTTGAGTTCAGCGGCGGCAGTAAAGCCCAATGATGTTGTGCCCGGGTTCTACGCGCTCAGCCAGAATTATCCCAATCCCTTTAACCCGACGACAGTCATCAGTTATCAGTTAGCAGTAAACAGTTACGTGACAGTGAGGGTGTACGATGAACTGGGAAGGGTGGTCGCACGGCTGGTGAACGGAGAAGAAACCGCGGGGAGTCATTCGGTCAGATGGAATGCGTCAAGCTTGTCGAGCGGCGTATACATATACGAAATAAATGCGGGGAATTTTCATGACGTTAAGAAGATGATGCTGATGAAATAGAAAGAGTGTGGTGGCTTTCTGAATGTTCGCCGATTAGGAGACACGGACGAATTTTTATAAGAACGGTCTCCTGTAAAACCTTCGGAAGGTATCAGGGGCGACTTCATACGTAACCTCCATTGACATTTCAGGTTTTAATTGTGATCTTTGCCCAAGAACCACCTGCGCAATTTCACAGACCACCTTCGTCACTCTAAGGGAGCAGAGAAGTATGACGGAGACCCCACATTTCGACCAGAACTTCTTAGGTCGATCTCCTATCTCTTTTTTGGTCATGCTCCGGCATCGGCAGGCCGGGAATTGCGAACAAAAACGAAGAAAGGAAGTAGCTCTTCCCAAAAAGGAATTTCCTTTCTAGAAAACGGGGGCAGTTATGAAGATTTCG
>CAYYHS010000396.1:0-3299 GCA_964471785.1 uncultured Chitinophagaceae bacterium | reverse complement strand
TGGTTACTTCCAACAAATATCTCCAGAACAGGATGGCGATTCAACCGAGCGAAATCCCCGTATCGCTTGCCTTTGGCTCCGACCTGGCCGTCAACGAGAATTTGCATGGCAGGGCTTCGGTTTCCTTCCGATCAATACGGGACTTTCCCTATTTTCTAGAATTAAATAGTGCAAAAGTCTGGGATGTTATGTATCTTCCGAACGTGAGCATCACGCAGGCAGACGTGGAGGGTTCGTATCTTCTCTCCCCTGGGAATTCAGCATCGCTCACCGCGTCGTTAAATTCGACGGTGGCGAAGGACTCCGCGAACTCAGTCCCGAACATTCCGGCGTTTTCGTTTTCCGGAGTATATCGGCGGTCGATCGACTCCGGAGTAAACCTTGAAGGGTACGCACGATACATGTCCAAGAGGTGGACGAGTTTCGCACACTCGGCCTCAAATGCAGGGTTTGTCGACATCGGAGCAAAGGGAGAGTATCAGTTCCTCGAAAACCTCCGGGCGGTACTGGCGATCGATAATCTTTTAAGCGAGCATTATTATCTGTGGGATGGATACGTGGAGCAGCCGATGTTTATTTCTCTTAGCGTTACCTACAAGTGGTGATGATAAAATCACTCTCTTATTATCTCTTAGGAAGGAGGAAGTAGAACATGCCCAATCTCAATCTTAAGGCTGGTACTCCGGCACCGATGGCAGGGGTAAGACCGAGCGGGAAACCGGGCGGAGACGGAACAGGTGGCAAGAAAATTGCCGGATTGCCCTCAACCGTGGTTTTCATCCTTGCGGCAGTTATTCTTCTCGGCGGAGGATACTTTGTCTTAAACAAAGCTGGTATCATCGGCAAGAAGAAGGTCGCGGCAGTCGTTGTTGCTCCGCCCCCCGCAGTCGTGGAGGATACCGCAAAATCGCAGCCTTCGGCCTCTGAGAGTGAGGGACTGGTAGAATTTAAAGAGAAGCCGGCGTTTGGTGCGGAGAAGAAAGCTGATGCGAAAACGGGGATTAAATCCAACGCTTCGGTGATGGGTGCGAACGCTGCAGGCAAGAGCCGTGCGATGCTTACCTCGAGTACTCTTCCGAAAATACCGATGACCTCCAATGGACGATACAGCGTCCAGGTCTCATCATGGTCGAGCGAACAGAAAGCGAAGATTGAAGCAGACGTAATGACGAGAGCCGGTTTCCCTGCTTTTGTGGAAAAGGCAGAAGTGAAGGGCGGAGAGAAACGCTTCCGTGTTTATGTCGGAAGGTACGAGAGTGACAAGGCTGCAAAGAGTTCTGCCGAGAGGATCGCGCACATGCTCGAAGGCGGATACTGGGTTGTCCGGCTGGAAAAGTGATTTCATGAATGATTGTGCACGGGAGAAATGATGAACCTACTTGATCTGTTCTTGAAGGGAGGGATCGTGATGTGGCCGATCCTTCTCTGCTCGGTGCTTTCGGTGGTCGTTATCATAGAGCGATTTATCGTTCTTGGAAAGGCGAAGTACGACGAAAAGCCGCTCTTGCTCAAGCTCCGGAGCGCACTATCGCGAAACGATCTCGTCGGTGCGCTCAATGCCTGTTCTCAGAGCGGTGCAAGCGTTCCCGTTGTCTTGCGGAAGGGGATCGCAAGCGCTAATGAGGGGCCAGAAGCGGTGAAGATCTCCGTTGAATCTGCCGGCAAAGAGGAAGTGTTCCGCCTGGAAAACCATCTCGGGATACTTGCAAACATCGCCGGTGTTGGGCCCATGCTCGGGTTTCTTGGAACTGTCGTTGGCATGATCAACGCATTCCGGACAATCGAGCTTCTCGGCGGAAACGTCAATTCGGGAAACCTTGCCGGAGGTATCTGGGAAGCGATGCTCTCGAGCGCGTTCGGACTCGTTGTCGGCATTCCCTCTCTTTTCTTTTACAACTACTTTGTCGGGCGTGTCGCGCAGATTACTTACACGCTGGAGGCCGCAGCGGATGAGTTTCTTGGCTATTACAAGTTGCCTCCCTCGGCTGCGCATGATGCTTCAAGAACTCCCGCGAAGAAGGAAGGTCCCGTCCGGAAAGTTTTCAGTGAAGAGGATGAGTTTTTTGAACCGAAAGAATAGATGATCGGAGAGTGATGAAATTCAGGAATCACAACAGGTTCAATCCGGCATTTAACTACGCCTCATTTGCCGACATGGCGCTGCAGTGGCTCATCTTTTTTCTCCTCTCGTGGTCCTTTGTCGCAACGCCGGGCATCAAGGTGCAGGTTCCCAGGATGCAGACCGGTGAAGTTCAGGCTGACCGGCAATCGGTCGTTACGTTGACCAACGACGGAAAAATTTATCTTGGTTCAGAAGAGGTTACCAAGGTAACTCTGGCTCAAAAACTGATCCCTATTATTGATCGCGACCACAATCATGTGATCGTAGTCCGTGCAGATAAGTCTGTCTCTCTCCAAAGCGCTGTCGACCTCATGGATATTGCCAAAGGGGTCGGCGCGCAGAGATTTATGATCGCAACAGAATCCCCGACGCAAGCGGGACAATAAGGTCGAGCCATGGCCCGGGAAACCACAGTCGGTTGGATCGGCTCAATAGCCTTTCATCTTGTTGCCGCGGCAATTTTCTTCGTCGTCCGTCCCTACCAGCCTGAAATCCAGCAGCAGGAATTTGTCGAATTTACCTTTGGCGGCGGCATGGCCTCATCGCTCGGACCAATGCCGAAAGGTGATGTGCTTCCCTTAGGGACTCCTCCGGCGGTCACGCCTGCGATCCCCGGTGACGCTGGAAAGCCGGCAGAAGGAGTCGGCGTCAACGTTCCGACCATCAAGAACATTTCGCCGTCGGATGAAGTCGTTAACACGCCCGCGACGAAGAAGATGAGCGCGAGCGACAATCCGGTTCCTACATTCGGAGGGACGAAGGGAGTTGCCGATGCGCAGCGTGAGCCGTCGGCTTCATCGTCCGCACTCGGTTTCCCGGAAGGGAAGGAGGGGGTTACCGGCAAGCCCGGAGTTCCAAACGGTTCCGAAGTGGCTCCGCCGTTTAACGAAGGAGGAGTCGGGGGATCGATCGCGTCGAATGTATCGTATGATGTGAAATGGGTCGGAGGCGGACGGCGGGACCTGATATCGGGGGATCTTCCGAAATACCCGGCGGGAGTAAACGTTGATGCGCAGATCAAGCTTCGGGTTGTCGTTCAGCCTCGTGGGACGGTAAAGACAATTCAGCCATTACGAAAAGGGGACACCCGGCTGGAGGATGCGGCGATCAGGGAAGTGCGTTCGTGGAGATTTCAAGCCTTGCAGCAAGAACACCAGGCGCTCGATCAGGTCTGCAC
>CAYYHS010000395.1:0-3309 GCA_964471785.1 uncultured Chitinophagaceae bacterium | reverse complement strand
AGTCAAGCCGCCCCCGTAAAAGAGGATCCCCAATAGAGCAAGACCCAGAATGGTCGTCATTGTACACGGCCCTTCTGGGTCTTGCTCTTTTGGGGATCCTCTTTTACGGGGGCGGCTTGACTACCGAGGATCAATCACCGTGGACAACGGGCACTTACATCATGGTCGTGGTGACCTTCCTTTCATATCGTATCTATCACCTTCTCGCAAAGAGTCCACTCTCAAAAGATATTCGTCTCTTCGGAGCCGTATGCCTGATTCTCCTCGCAGCGCTTATTTACTGCATGATTGAGTTTGGCCATTTCAGTTACCGGGGATATGTCATTCACGCCGGCGTACTATTTGGCGTGATTATGATCGGGAATGTATGGGAGAAAATCTGGCCGGGGCAAAAAAAAATTCTCGATGCGATGCGATCCGGGACTGTTCCCAATCCGGCGTTGATTGCGCAAGTCGGGTTATACGGACGACATAACGCCTACCTCTCTGTCCCTTTGATCTGGACAATGATCGAGGCGCATACGGCTGTTCCGGCAGCAAACAGTTGGCTCTACTTGATATGCGCAGTCGTCATAGGCTGGGGACTAGTTGCGTACATGTTTGATAAGAGCGGCAAAGTCAAAAGTTAAAGGTTATCAGTTAGAGCGGTAGCGGGGTCTTTAATGAAACATAACCTTGAAAAGATTCGATTGGATTGAAGCCAGAAGGTTGACGCGCAATAATTTCTGAGGCAACTTAGGAATTATACCCCCTCGGTTCTGGCGGGGCCGCCGAACCTAGTTGAATCATCGATTTTCTTCTCCAAAAACCTATGGCTTTCGCCTGAAAAGAGGCAAGTCGGTCTCCTTCCCAATGGCCTTGGCCAACTTCGTCCCCACGGTGCTGAAGCTCCAGTAAAAGAGGCTCTCGATTGGATGATCCTTCCGAATTTCTCTCACCGATTTGCAAAGAAGCTTTTCGGCATGACCCTTCCTTCTGAACTCCGGCAGCACAAGGGCGGAACAAAGGTAGAGTGAATCGTACTTCAGGCCGGCACGGGTCAGTCGGAGAAGTTGTCGTTCAGTGATTTGTTTTGCGAGGAATTGTTGCATGATGCCATGCGTGGTGGGAATAACCATTCCCCATGCAATTGGACCCCTGCTCGTTCTTCTTTCCGTCATCGTGCTCGGGTGAATCCTTTTAAGCGCCATCATCACCTTCTCATTCACCGAGATCTGCGAAGGATCGCTCTTTGCACCGAAGAATTCGTCAGCCAGACGGATCATTCTTTGCAGGTTACTCCCATCCTCAATCACAGGCATCCCAGATTGTTTGTTCGTTTTCAGGGCGCGAGACAAAAAACGTACTCCTTCACTTTCTGAGGACGGCGAACTTACCCTTTTCTACGCCGGCCTGAGTTTGAATAACATAGAAGTAGACCCCGGAGGCGGCCAAATCATTCTTATTCGTTACCCCATTCCAACCGAACACTTGTTCTGACACGAGCGATGAATACCTCGAAGTCAACGATGCTGAGTAGAGAAGGGACATACTAGACGTGTAGATCGAAAGATGACCTGTAACGACAACGGAAGAGATTATCGGAAAGCTCACCATGTGATATCCGTCCGGCATAAATGGATCCGGAAACGGGCCGGAGAGCTGCGACCCGCCGACTAGCACCGTGCTGTGCCAATTGCTCAAGTCTGGGACCACAAGACTAACAAAGATGCCGGAACTTGTCCGGAGAGAGGATCCACCCGAGGAACTATACGAAACGGTGAATGAGTATTGAAACGACGATAAATCCCCGGCGTACGCCGCGGTGAGATTAATGTTCGTGATCATGAATGGAAATGTGAGCACATTGTCACTAACATTATAATACTTTGATCCGAGTGCTTGGAGGCTTCCTCCGATTGTGGAGGACGGTGGACTGAATTGTGCTGACAAAGGACTAACTTCACCATAGTGGTTGCCTTCCGGATAATATAAAACCGTGTCGGCTCTTGATCCCGTGAAGTAGTTCCACGCACTCCATTCAGCGAAGGCAGACCTGAAACTCGAATTATATGGGGGCTTGCTTAACGCTTGATCGATCGCCTGGAGAGGAGGAGCAGAACGAGCTTCCTCCCAGGATTTTCGCATCGCATCCCTGCCGAATCGCTTGGCGACATAATGCGCCCAAATGCACCGGCTGTACATGATAAAGCTGCTATTATTAAATGGGACGTCAGGAGCATTGAAGTGACCTCCGTTCGACGTCACATACTGATAATAATCGTTCACATCTGTGAAGACGACGTCTTCCATCCATACAGACGTCAATTCATGAAAATAAATATCACTCCACCAAAAACCATAATTCCCAAGTTGAATACTATGATGGAGTTCATGAGCGAGAGTCACGCGAAGACCAGGCAGTCCCTTGTTGGCCGGAGGATTGACCCATTGGAACGAGTTATCGATCGTGACGAACGAGGTGCAGGTCTCGCCATCTGGTTTGCTGGTGGTGTCGGGAGTTGTGAATCCGTAATCTACTATGCTGGCGACGTAGATGTCATACTCGGGGCCGCCGCCTAAACTGCCATCCGATGGCGAGGGAAGGTATCCTAGCTGAGCGGTCTCAACCATCTCACAATAGTTCGCAATCGCCGCAACTGAATCTGCGTACTGATCTGCCGTGCCTGGTATTATCTGATAGGTGGGATCCAGCATTCCCGGAGCATCAATGCCGGTCGTATCATAGTGAACCCTGAAACTTCCGACGAGTATACTTTTTTGCGTGGTTGGACGCGTCTGAATATCATGGAGTGCGGAAGCGACATTCGCGGGGAGACGGTCGCGGTACTGTATTGCATAGGCTATTGCAGGAAGTCCGCACTTTTCATGTGGCGCGGAAGTTTCACTGTTCCCCATGAATTGTCTCAAAACCTCGTAGCTCTGAAGACGGTCACTTATTGCTCCGTTCCCGGCTCTTGTCTCTGCGCCCCTGGCATTTGCCAATATGGCTCCCAGAGCTGCAAGGACTGTTAAATACCGGCGTAATCTCATACTTTCATCAATATTCGTCCAAGAGTATAGCGAAACATGCCATGTAATTCAAATGGCCATTCCGGTCTGAAATTGCCCTTTTCCTCTGCAAATTGCCGATATCATCCTTAGGTCCGAATCTGCGCATCGGCGAATCTAGTCACCGGAACATCCGTTAAATACCGTAGCATATAAAATACGCTAACCTACTTATTGTGTATAAGATTGGCCGGCGTAACTTGCATACAACAAACGCCCCTATTGCCGCTGGTCGAGCAGGATTACAAAGTACGTAGA
>CAYYHS010000394.1:0-3314 GCA_964471785.1 uncultured Chitinophagaceae bacterium | reverse complement strand
TGCAGCCCCTTTGCCCTTAACTTAAAACCTGTAAGGTTCTTTTAGGACGAGACATTGTTGCGAGTACGGGTAATCAAAGTGTAACCAGATCCAGATAGAATCTTCCCCATGCAGTTTTTAGAAGCGACAACTTCACACTGCTATTTTACCACAACCAACTTCCTCGTCATGCGGATAGAACTTTACCGTGTTGTCAAGGACTTAACCTTTTCTTACTGCTTCCTTAATCCTATCAGGAGTCATCGGGAGTTGAAATAATCTTACCCCGATAGCATCGTAGATGGCATTAGCGAGCGCGCCACCCACAGTAACAATTGCCGGTTCGCCGCCGCCTTGAGGAGCGGCATTCTTATCATCGATGATGACTGTCTCAATTTTGGGCAGCCAGGAAAAGCGAGGAATCTCATATGAATCAAAATTGAGATCGAATATCTCTCCGCTTTTGAAGTGAATTTGCTCTTTTAGTGCATATCCCATACCCATCGTGATGCAACCTTCAACTTGAATGGCTGCACCTTCAGGATTGATTGCGAGACCCATATCCTGAACACACACTACCCGCTTGACTTGAACGTTTCCGGACGCTTTGTCAACCTGAACTTCGGCAATCGTCGCGACATACGATCCGGCGTCTATTCCACATGCGATACCGTACCCCCTGCCGCTTGGCCCTTTGGCCGATGGCCATCCGAATTTATCGGCGGCAACTCTTAGAACATGCTGCATTTTTTTGTCGCTCAGATTTTGCAACCGGAAACTTAAGGGGTCTACTCCCGCCTTCGAAGCCATCACGTCAATCTGAGATTCCCTGGCAAAGGTGTTTGTATTGTTTCCCGGGGCTCGCCACGGTCCCGTTGCAAAAGGATGGGCGCCCGGAGCGCCGGTCCAGCTTGAATTATGCGCCACGGTGCTATGATTCGGAATGTTATAGAATTGCTGCGCTCCCCTGTCTCCAGCAAAATAGACATGGTAGTCCCAAAAAGTAATATTGCCTTTCTCCGAAATGCCGGATCGTATCTTGACAATTGCAGCAGGTCGAAAAGAGTCGTAGAAGAATTCTTCCTTTCTGCTCCAGGCAACCTGAACCGGTTTTCCGCTCAGTTTCGCCAGTCGTGCAGCTTCCACAATTTGGAGGTTTCTGCTCTTTCCGCCAAATCCCCCGCCGAGAAAGGGTGTAATGATTCTCACATTTTGCGACGAAAAACCAAGCTCCTTGGCAACGTCTTCCTTCGCTGCAAAGGGTGTTTGCGTTGAAGCCCACACTGTTGCTTTGTTTCCCTCAATGTTCACGACAGCGGTATGGGGTTCTATGGGGGAGTGTGCCACGTAATCATTCAAATAAGTCTCTTCGATTACCATCTTCGAAGCGTTTTCTCCACTTTGAATTTCTCCCTCTTTGGCAACCACCTTCCCCTCGGGAGCAACTTTCAACAAATGGTCGAAGATGTTCTTGTCATCAATATCAGATTCGACTTTGCTGTACTTTGCTTTGATTTTCGACAAGGCAGCTTCTGCCACGTCAGGATATTTGTGCAGCACCGCGACAAAGTCGCCTTCTTTGATGATCTGAACATCCCTTACTCCTTTTGCCCCTGACAGGTCTACGTCAATGAGATTGGCACCATGTGCCGGAGGCCGTAATATTTTCGCATAGAGCATTTCGGGAAGCCGAATATCTCCGGCGTACTTTGCCTTTCCTGTTACTTTCTCTTCCGCATCTCTACGCAGTACGGCCCTGCCCATGATTTTGAATTCCGCCGGCTTCTTCAAACCAACTCCGCCGATGTGGCGTTCTATCCGTTTGCCTTTGGCAAGCTCGGCATAGGAAACGCGGCTTTTTTTGTTTCTTCTGTCAACGATTACGCCGTTTTCAATATCCAGATTTTCCACCTCTGTCTTGAGATGCGCGGAAGCCAGGTCTAACAAAACGCGTCTCCCTTCTGCACCGGCAGCGCGGAGCGCCGGTCCGAAAAAGCGCGTTGACATGGAGCCGAAAGTCCCCATGTCCCAGGGGCAAAGATCTGTATCCCCCATGACCATTTCGACCGCATCGAGTGAGACATCCAGTTCATCTGCCAACATTTGCGCTAATGAAGTGAACACGCCTTGCCCCATTTCCACTTTCCCCGTATAGCAAGTGACTCGTCCGTCTTCGCCGATTTTCAGGAAGGCATTGAAATCGGCGGGGAGGTTACCGCCCGGCCTCTGTTGTGCAAGGAGTGATAAATCTCCAATTGTGAAGAAGAGAAGAATTCCACCGCCTGCGAGTGTGATAAACTCCCTCCGGTTCATTGGAAAATCGGCCGTAGTCTCCAGTGAGTCGGGATCCCATCGTTGATCGTCTCTCATCTTAGAACCCTCCTTCCATTTCCTTGGCCGACGCTTCCATCGCTCGAACAATGCGATTGTGCGCACCGCAACGGCATAGGTTATCATCCATCCCTGCGACGATTTCCGCGGGCGTAGAACGCGGGTTCTTCCGGAAAAGCGCGTAAGCGTTCATGATCATGCCGGGCGTACAATACCCGCACTGCATGGCGTCATTTTCCATAAACGCCTTCTGGAGGGGATGGACATTCCCGTTCTTCGCCAATCCTTCAATCGTAATGACTTCTTTGGACTGAACATCTTTCATAGATGTATGACACGATCGAACGGCCTCGCCGTTGACAATGACCGTGCAGGCGCCGCAAAGACTCTCGCCGCATCCATATTTTGTTCCAGTCAATCCAAGGTCTGTGCGCAACACCCATAGAAGCATTCGATCACTATCCACACTCAGTGTTGTGGACCTGCCGTTGAGTTTGAATTGAATATTTTCTTCCACGGTGAATATCCTTCCTCTTTATAGATGAAAAGAGATCATGGTAGAAAAAAGAAAGCTGATTGACAATGACCTTCTTGAAACACCAAAACCCTCATCATCGCACCTGCGATTCCGAGGGTTTTCCTCTCTCAATATATTCCGCCCCGTCCCCCGGGTAAAATCAATGCGAGAATGTAGCCTTAATCGGCGGCAGAATCAAGATCCTCTTCAATGCGTCTCCTCATGGAACGATCCCTCGGAGTTGTTTCTACTTGAGAGACGACGGGGATTCATCAATACATATGGAGAGTGCGATTTCTGGAATCTTTGTTTCCGATTTTGCGCGAAAGCTGTAGGGACGTCGCCATCCCGGCAGAGCTAGACCAACGGTGCCCTAATTGCGGTTGTGTCTCAGTTTGTCATTCCCGCGTAAGCGGGAATCCAAACATTGCTTTTCCGATCTCAAAATGGATGCCCACTGGAGCCTGCCACGGGCTCCGAACCGTGG
>CAYYHS010000393.1:0-3326 GCA_964471785.1 uncultured Chitinophagaceae bacterium | reverse complement strand
TGTTCGTACATTTGCGGTGCTGGAAAGTTGGAGATTGTTTTACGTTTAACGTTATCGTTATACGTTCTAAGTTAAGAGTTGTAAGTCCTAGGATATCATTACTGATTACTGATTACTGTTCACTGATAACTGGTTAACGCATTTTCACCAGCTTTTGTGTCGCCGCAGTCTGCTGACCGCCCCCGCTGATAATCACCCGGTAGAAATAGACTCCGTTTGCGATTTCGCTTCCGTCCCTGTCCCTTCCATCCCAATAGAGATTGTCAGACGAATCCAAATATCCATTTGCCCCGATATGAACCCTGGGCGATATATCAAGATCCTGGATCAACCTCCCGGCGACGGTGTAAATCTTAATGTGTGCACTCTGTGGATTGCCGGATCCCGAAAGCGTGAAGGTGAATGTCGTTCCTTTGCTGAACGGATTCGGAATATTAAAGAGGTTCGTCAATTCCAGTTTGCTCTGCACTTCTGCAACGAGTGTCGTTGTATCCGATGAATTCCCCGACACATCCTCGACGAAATATTTGAAAGAGTTTTCTCCTTCCGCCAGGGTCGGTTTCCATATCACTTGCGATTTCGCGGGATTGAACTGAATCTGGCCGGACGATGAGAACGACACCTTCTGCCCGTTCAACCAAATGAAGAAACTAGAAGTGTCCGCTGAGGTTAATGGGGCACCGACGTCATCTTTCATCTGGAAGACGACGACGGGGACTGCGCTCACATATTCGCCGTCAAACACATGCACACCATCGAACGTAACATCTACCGTTGGTCTCACTGTGTCTGCTATGACGGTGTAGGGTACCGTGTAGATATTGTTCGACTTGTCAATTTCCGGCAGGATGCTGTCAGGATCTATTTTGAAATAGAACAAATGATTCCCCTTTTTCCCTCGGCTGTCATACTGCGTTTGAACGACGGCCGAATCCTGAGCACGTATCACCGGAAAAACGACCTGCGTCAGCTTGCGAAGAAAACCTACATCGTCCGATAGGATTTCTGCAGTAACACTGTCTGCCTCGACACCGCTGACATTGAACAGCTTCATCGACAAGTTCGAGAGCTCTCCTTCGCGCATCGTCGTTTTCTGAGCAGAGACAGTTGCAGCGGACAGGGCGAGCTCCGACGGTGGTTGCGAGGTGAGAGACCATTGCTGCACCGACGGAGATACGGCGGCAGCATTCTGCTTTAAAGTGAAAATAAGTTTTCCGCTCGGATATTGCTTTGCAGAAACGTTCAACAGGTTTAACGAGGTTGGATTGTTTGACGACGCGACTGTATCGACGTGTCCGCCCCTCGAAACACCCGTCACGGCTACCGAGATAGCGGAGCCTTGGGGCACGGTGCTCCGGACAGTCAACGTGTTCCATGAAGCGATTGGTCCGAAAAGCTGCGTTACTATCGAGCCGACGGTTTCTTTGTGATAGTAAGTCGTGTCGAGTACGGCTTTCCCGGTCGTGCTTGCCTTATACACCTCCGGCACTGAACCGACCGCCGCTCCTTTCCTTCCGATGATTGCCCATGAGTCGCGCCACCCGATCTGCCCGGCATAGGCGCTGCCAATCGACATGTAAGCATTGCGCGCGGCGACGGAAAGATTAGTTGAGCCTTCACCAATGAGTACCGCAATCGCATAATCTCCGAGGGGAACAGCGTTGATAAACGAGGTCAACGAATCGGCCTGGGCCGGATCAGAATACAGGCCAAATCTCCGAAGCGCTAGAAGCTTATAGTTTGTGTCCAGCACCGCAACATAGTGGCACGTATCGGGCGCGGCGGGTAAAATGTTGGTCCCGTTCAATTCAATATCCCCAAAGTTGCCATCTGCAAAACCAGCCGAGACAGCACGGAAATGGTTAGGAGTATCCTGAATATGGGCCCCTTGCACACTCGAGTACGACGCGTGAAGAAACGAATTGTTCGACCATGCCGTCGAGTCGACCTGCCCAACCTGGCTTGCCGTCGTGTCGCCTAAGAAAAACGTCCCGTCTGTGTAATCACTCGTCCCATTTTGCACCTTCGCCCGCCACCAGTACCGGATCATCTTCGGGAGCGAAGAAATATCGAACGAGGTGGAAATTTGTCCCATCGTTGCAGTAAAATGCCTCGGGGCCGAAAAACCGGTAACCGTGTCAACATCCAAAAGGACTTTCTTAATTCCGTCCCACGTCTCGGAAGAGGGATTCAGAAGAATCATGGATGAGACATTCGAAACGCTCATCGAGCTCGGTTGCAATGCGGCAAAGCTTGTCGTCGCAACAAAAAATGATTTCGAAGCAGAGTTATCATCTTTGGTGGACTCTATGATTTTATTCTGGGGGTCAATTGTGACGTTGATGATGTGTTCGCCGGACCTTCCTTTGATTGCCGGGTACACCCGAATAGTGTCTGAGAGCAACGGAAAGGCTATTCGGAGCAACCAGGATTTTAGGACTGCGGATTGATACACCTGCTGCACCTGAATATCAACGCTGTCGTACCGGGGAGACCCGGTGCTGCGGATAACAATCTGCACAGCTGTGCTGTCAATGTTATCGGGAACGCTGACGGGGACTATGATACTGTTGGGATCCATTGCCAAATTCGGCAGAGGCGGAAGAACAGTATCGCCGACGACAACAAACGGCATCGAGAAAATGTTATTGTCTTTAAACAGCTCCGGGATTGAATCGTTTGGATCGACCGTTACCTGAAAGTGCCTCCCCCCTGTGCCCGCCGACGAATTGTACGGCAACTGAACCGCCTTAAAGGTTCCGGCCGGAATAGAATCGAGCGTCATCGTACCAAGTTCTTCACGGTTGTTGTTGTTCCACAATACGGTCGATTTCACCTGGACTTTTTTTGCGGTGACATCACCCAGGTTGTACACACGCCAAAGTGCACCAATGTATTTCCCTTGGACGACCGAGTCGGCTGCAGACGTAGTGATGGAAACAGAATCTGTCCCTTGCACACGCACAGTGCTGTACGTTCCGGCAACCTGGTAATTCAGAGCAAGCTCTGACGGTTTCTTGTAATACATCGCAATATTGGAGATCGTCGGAGTTTCTCTGCTGACATTTGCGTTCAGCCTTATCAATAATTTCAATTGAGAATATTTGAGCGCGCTGATTCCGTTGAGCAGAGCCCGATTATTAGTAACGGTCAGGGGTGAGAGAGTGTCGATCCTCCCCGCGAAGTTTATTCCAAGGGGAATTACGTTGATTTTCGACCCAGCCGGAACCGCTGAAGCAAACGAGAGACTGTCCCATCCCGAAGACGGTCCTATCGCGGGGAAAACAATCGTCCCGGAATCGATGGGAGCATTTGCGGAAACTGAG
>CAYYHS010000392.1:0-3334 GCA_964471785.1 uncultured Chitinophagaceae bacterium | reverse complement strand
GAATCAGCTTCTTCGTCGAGATAAAGGATCCGGCCTGCAGGCGATACACATACACGCCGCTCGCGAGAACATGCTTTGCGGTGGCGGTATTAAACGTGACCGTGTAATTGCCTGCTTTCATTTCTCCATTCACTAACGTCGCAACTTCTCTCCCGAGCATATCATAGACCTTCAACGTTACCTGACTATTGACTGATAACTGATAACTGATCACTGTCGACGGGTTGAATGGATTCGGATAATTCTGCGAAAGAGCGAATACCTTGGGCGCCGCCAATTCATTTTTCACTGCGGTCACTCCCGAGCCTGTCGTAAAGCTCCAGACGTGGTTACTTGCAAGACCAACTCCCGCCGTATCCTTTGCGCCAGTTGTAATCGTGGCCGTGTAAATGGTATTGGGCGCCAGATTACTGGACGGCGAAAAGAATGCGATCCTGCCGGTATCCGAAACCGTACCCGAAACAAGAGAGGTAGGGCCCGTGAGAGTAAAGGTTGAGCTTGTAAGAGTTGATCCGTTCATTGGAGAACTAAATATGCCGGCAAGTTTGTTGTCCAGAGACACATTCGTATCTCCCTCAGCAGGGACTGTAGAAAGTAGTGTGAGGGTTGCGACGCTGACTAGTGACGGTTTCGTTACTGCATTGGCATCCAGTGTGACTGCGGTTTGTGAGAGCGCTGTCCCGAGAAGCACAGAGCCGGTACTCATGGCAATCTGTGTCTGACACAAAATATTTCCCTTCATCTCGGAGGTTGTTCCGAGGGTGACTTGCCCTGCAACTTGCCAAAAGATGTTGGAAGCCTGTGCGCCTCCGCTCAGGGTGACGATGGCTCCGTTGGCGATCGTGAGATCTTGTGCTATCTGGAAAATCCAGACATCACTCGCCGAACCCGAGATCGTGACACCGCCTGCAGAGACAAGAACTCCGGTTCCCCATTTATAGAGGCCGTGAGTGAGAGTCTGCCCTGTAAGATCTCCGGCATACAGCTCGGTATGATCGGGCGTTGTTCTTCCCGCGGCATTTGTGTATGCGGTTTCCATATCGCTGATGGCCGTAGTCATTTTTGTTGGAGTTGGGGAGGTATAGTCGGCAGCATACACTTTTCCATTGACGAGCGATGAGGTCGAAAAAGTGCCGGAGGGATCCATGATTAACCCGAATCCGGTGATGTATGTCGCAGCCGCCGGACTGACGCCGATATCTCCGGTAATCGCCGTGGTTCCCGTTGCCGAGATTCCGGCTTTTGCCAGAGCCACGAAATCGCCAGCCGTACCAAGATTGACCGGTGCCGGCGACGATTGAGACTGGGCAGAGGCGTGCACAATAAGTGCAATCATCAGTACCGCTCCGAGGAACTGTGCTGATCTACTTAAAACGGTTGCTAGAGATTTCGTGTTCGTCTTCATAGGAGCCTCCATTTTTGAAACCTTCCTTGATCCTTAACGCTATGGAAACAGAATTTCTGTCTTCAAGAACCAGAGTCACGCCACCCTCTTTCTGAGAGAATGACGCAACTCCCGTTCTGCGTAACTTGAGCTATTCGGAACTACTTCAATCCGGCACGATATCGATGATGACTGTTCTGTTATAGAACCGTTCTTCGGGGAAGTAGTTGTCAAACGGTGCATACTGGACGCTCTCACCCATCCCAAACGTTTCGAAAGTGATGCCATGCTTGCCGCTGTTCGTTATCGCGGTTTGCAGGATTGCTTGCGCATCCTGGGCACGTCGGTTGGATAAACTGTCGTTGTACTCCTCATCTCCCACGATGTCCGTATGACCGTGGATGATCACCATTCCGTTTTCCGGAATGAGCGGTGCGATGGTATTGGTAAGGAACACATCATAGCTCTCGACAGTCTGTGATCGGTCGAAATCAAACAGAATGCTGTACCGCACAGACTCTTTCGGCGCGTCGACTCTGCGAATCAGATGGAGCGGAGCTTCTTTCGTCACGAATTTTCCGCCTTTGGTTTCTCCCAGCATCACAACCCTGTATTGGCCTTCCATACGATCGCCAAGGATTGCGTTTCCCGAAACATTTGCATTGTCCTTTGTAAACGGTCCAAAACGCTGTACCTTTCCCTGTTCATCGGCAAGTTCCAGCGACCACGATGACAGCACTTCACTCGCTCCGGCGACATGGAAAAGAACCTGGCTGTCAAACGGGTCTTCAACGACCGCGACAATTTCAACCGGTTTCAACATGTAATGCCGGGCGCCTCCGACCTGTATCATCATCTCAGGCGAAGTGCTCTCGATATCAACGCGGCGATCTTCAGCTCCGAGAAGGGCAAGTTCCTTTGTCCCACCGGGCACGACGGACGGAATCATCGGTTTGTCTCGGCCTTCAGCCGTGATTCTCGAAGGGTCGATTCCAAAAACATCCACGAGATACTTCTTGATTGCCTCAGCTCTTGCTTTGGCAAGATCCGGTCCTTTGCCCGACGCTCCGCTCACGTAAATAGTCGTTCCTACATTTCTCTTAAGACGATCGCCCACGATATTCAGGATGTTATAATAGACTGTCATCTGTCGGAGTGACCGGCCGGTCGTGTTCAGCGGTCGCACTTCCTGCAATTGACTTTCGTTGAACGTTGTCGCCTGATCTTTTGTCAGCGCAACATACCGGTCCGGTATTGCAGACGATCCTTCATCAAAGAAGACGTAGTTGCGGAGCGGGAACGATTCCCTGACCCTGCGTTTAATAGGTACGGCTTTGGGCGCGCGAACCGAGAACTGAACATCACGCTCGACAACGACGGCAACCGGAGCAGGTTTGGCCTGCGGAATAACCGAGCCGCTGCCGAACTTGATGGCGGCGCCCACTCGAACTGTCGCAATATCCCAGCTTTCACTTTCTATCGAGCGCGGGTGATCGCCCCACGCAGGCTGGAACGAAATGAATGGTGAAAGCTGCATTTGATTTTTGTCGTTCTTTGACAGAAGCTCAAAATCGTAGCCGACGCCGAACTGTATCGACCAGACTTGCGCTTTCAGATCACTCCACTCGGCCTTGGTTCCGCTCGTCCCTTGATCCGTGTAGGTAAAGGTTCTCTCATCCTTCAGGGGATTTGTCCCAAGATTAGGAGCCCAATTAAAAGCGACCCGAGGGCCCGCAAAAGCATACCAACCGTCTTGGAATGGAGCATACCTAATACTCGGCTCTATCGAAATATATCTCAGCGAAGTCGCTAGGGTCATCTTCCCGCCGGTGTTCGGATTCGTAATGTCATAAAAAGATCCGCCACGGTCGTCGTAGACTAACTGCAGCATTCCACCCCAAGTAGAGTTGGGACGATACTCCGTAAGCAACCCGAGAAATGGGCCGGCTC
>CAYYHS010000391.1:0-3335 GCA_964471785.1 uncultured Chitinophagaceae bacterium | reverse complement strand
CAGAAGGGTGGGAGTTCGTTGAACATTCTTGGATTCGGAGGCGGGGGAGCGACATTGCACATTTATTTCTAAACCTGATTTGGAATTCCTTGAGGCGTCCCGCGATCCCGCGAGACGCCTTTTTTATTTCTGTTTAAATTCGTATGTTGTAGAGTATGGAGATAAAGACAGATTTCCTCGTTCTGGGAAGCGGTATTTCCGGCCTCTTCTACGCTTTGAAGGTAGCTCCTCTCGGAACGGTTGCCATTGTCACAAAAAAACAAAAAGCAGAATCCAACACCAACCTTGCGCAGGGAGGCATTGCGTCTGTTCTGTCGCCTACCGATTCGTACGAATCGCATATCGCAGACACGATGAGCGCAGGAGCTAATCTCTGCCATCTCGACGCCGTGGAAGTTCTTGTACGGGAAGGGCCGGCACGAGTACAAGAATTGATGGAGATCGGCGTTGAGTTTACGCGGCGCGGACAGAATCTGGACCTCGGCAAAGAGGGGGGACATTCGCAACACCGGATCGCGCACGCGGCAGATCTCACCGGCAAGGAAGTTGAACGCGCACTCCTAGCGCGAGTAGCGGCCGATCCCAACATTACGGTGTATGAGAACCACATCTCGATTGACCTGATCACCGAGCATCATCTCTTCGAACATGCGAAGAATCACCACTCGGCCACTCATTGCTGGGGAGCGTACGTCCTCGACGTGGACAATAACATTGTTAAGACTTTTCTTGCGCCGGTGACGATGTTATCGACCGGCGGCGCCGGGCACGTGTACTTGCACACAACCAATCCCACCATTGCCACCGGCGATGGAATAGCAATGGCGTACCGCGCCGGTGCGCCGGTGGCAAACATGGAGTTCATCCAATTCCACCCCACAACTCTCTATAACTCCGGCTCGCCCTCCTTTTTGATTTCGGAGGCGGTGCGCGGTTTCGGCGCCGTGCTGCGAACAGGATCGGGAGAGGAATTCATGGGGAGATACGACAAGCGGGGCTCCCTTGCGACGCGCGACATCGTGGCAAGAGCCATCGACAGCGAACTGAAACGAAGCGGAGCAGAATGTGTCTATCTTGATCTGACACACCTCGATGCCGCGTCGTCGAAAGATCATTTTCCGAACATCTACAAACGGTGCCTCGAAGCAAATCTCGATTTCACAAAAGAGTTGATTCCGGTTGTTCCTGCCGCCCATTATGTCTGCGGCGGAGTTGTAACGGACCTTAATGGCCGCACATCGATTTCGGGATTGTACGCCTGCGGCGAAGTAAGCATGACGGGCGTCCATGGTGCAAACCGGCTCGCAAGCAATTCGCTTCTCGAGGCCATAGTCTTCTCCGCCCGGGCGGCGGAAGATATCAAGCGACACCTCGCCCCGAAAGCAACACTTCCCGAAATTCCTCCATGGGACGATTCCGGAACCATCAATAGCGCGGAATGGGTTCTTGTTTCACACGATCGGCGGGAAATACAACAGGCGATGTGGGACTACGTCGGTATTGTGCGTTCAACGGCCCGGCTTGAGCGTGCGCAGCGCCGAATTAAGCTTATGATGGACGAGGTGAATGAGTTCTACAGGCGAACTAAGGTATCCGAGGGGCTCATCGAGCTGAGAAATCTGGCGTGCGTAGCAGATATCATTATTCGTTCAGCTCTGATGCGGCCAGAAAGCCGCGGATTACACTTCACAACAGATTACCCTGCTCGGGACGACGAACATTGGTTGAAAGATACCACCATCACATCTCATGCATAGAATGAAAAAAGTTCTGCTCGAAAAAGACAAACCGCGCTGTGCCTGTGGAATATTCGGAATTTACGGACATCCACAGGCCTCGCTCCTTTCGTACTACGGCCTTCA
Source organism: uncultured Chitinophagaceae bacterium (assembly GCA_964471785.1). GTDB lineage: Bacteria > Bacteroidota > Ignavibacteria > UBA10030 > UBA8401 > JAGVPT01. The sequence goes on along the minus strand of CAYYHS010000391.1, from coordinate 1,473 downwards.
TGCGCTCCAACACCGGGGCCAGGAGGCCAGCGGTATTGTCACCTGCGAATTTGATAAAGGAAAAAAGAAACACCGCTTCAACATTGTGAAGGGGATGGGGCTTGTCACGGACGTTTTTCGTGATTACAGGATCGTCCAAGAACAGCTCAAGGGTGAGTCCGCAATCGGTCACAACCGGTACTCGACGGCCGGGTCGTCAAACAACCCGTTCAATATTCAGCCCTTCACTGTCAATTACCGGAACGGAAATCTCGCTCTCGCTCACAACGGCAATTTAACAAACTTCCACACCCTGCGAAAAGAACTTCAGGACGAGGGGACAATTTTCCAGACTACCTCCGACAGCGAAATCATCCTGCATCTTATCGCACGGAGCAAACAAAAAGAACAAATAGACCAGATTCGGGAAGCGTTAGAGAGAATCGTTGGCGCATTTTCGCTCCTCATCCTTACCGATACTTCCTTGATCGTTGCCAGGGACGTCCACGGCATCCGTCCTCTTGCTCTCGGAATGAAGGACGGACGCTTTGTCGTCGCCTCTGAATCTTGCGCGTTCGATCTGATCGACGCGACTTATATTCGCGATATCGTTCCGGGAGAAATTCTCATCATCGATCACGAAGCCACGAAAACCAGGAAACCGAAATCTCACTGGCTCGCTGGAAAGGGGTCGAAGCCGCACCATTGCATTTTTGAGTATATCTATTTTTCACGACCCGACAGCCAAATTTTCGGCGAAAGCGTCGACAAGGTCCGGCGGAAACTGGGGAAAGCGCTCGCTCAGGAAGCCCCCATCGCGCCCGACAAAAACGACAAACATACGATCGTCATCAGCGTGCCCGATTCCAGCAATACCGCCACGCTCGGTTTCGTTTCTGAAAGTAATAAGCAGGGGATCCCGACAAAGTTGGAGATAGGACTCATCCGCAATCATTATGTCGGCCGGACGTTCATCCAGCCCGATCAGGGGGACCGCGAAATGAAGGTACGAACGAAGTATAATACCGTGAAGGGGGTGTTGAAAGGGAAGAAGATAGTCCTCGTTGATGACTCGATCGTTCGCGGAACGACCTCCAAACAGCTCGTGAAATTGTTGAAAGAGGCTGAACCGAAAGAAATTCACTTCAGGATTACCTCTCCACCTATTGTCAACCCGTGCCACTGGGGGATGGATTTCCCGAGCAAGGAAGAACTGATTGCAGTCCGTTGCGACGAAGATGTCGAAAACATTCGCCGCGAATTGAATGTAGACACCGTGCACTATCTCTCGCTCGAGAAAATGCTCGAAGCAGTTCCGCAGACCGATGGCAAGGGATACTGTACGGCTTGTTTCGGAGGGAAATATCCGACAAAGGTCGAGACCAGCACCGATAAAAACGGACTTGAATCATAGATATGTGTGATTCCTTGTCGAAAGGCTCTCCGAGTTTTCCGGCGCTGTTGTTCGGACTACTCTTTTTCAGTTTCGCCCTC
>CAYYHS010000390.1:0-3335 GCA_964471785.1 uncultured Chitinophagaceae bacterium | reverse complement strand
GAGAGAGCACCGTGCCTATCAACATATCCAGCGGTTGAGTCTTAGCCTTCTTTTGACGCGGCATTCCAAGGTAGTTTTCAAGTACACGAATAATCTTGAGCGTTCGTTGGCGAAGTGTCATGACAATTGTCATTTGGTGAGGAATCTTCTCAAAACTTCAATTAACGTAACATAGTCTTGTCTGCGCTCAGTTTCAATACCCGGACCTTGGATTTGATTTCAGAAAAAAGAGATGTATATTGCTCACAATTGATTCGTTTGCATGAGAATTGCGCTTATGACTTTGTATGATCGTCATGAAATTTGGCGGGACTTCTGTCGAAGATGCCCGCTCCATCGCTAACGCGATTTCCCTCGTCTCCCGAGAGAAGGAGCGACATCCGGTAGTCGTTCTTTCCGCTATCGCCGGAGCGACAGATGCCCTCCTTAAATCGGCTGAACTCTCCGTTGCCGAACATCTCGAGCAATCGACTTCCATCCTGAACGATCTGCTGGAACGGCATGTCGTCATAGCCGAGAATCTTATCGACTCACGCTCTGCAGTTCAAGGGCTCATCTTTGAATTGCGCAAGCGCTTTGAAGAACTTCGCAATCTCTGCCAGAGTATCGCCATCCTCGGAGAGCTTACCAAACGCTCACTCGACACTATTGCGGCAATGGGAGAGTTGATGTCAACATCGATTTTTTCCGAAGCGATGAGGGACAGACGGCTAGACGTTGCCTGGGTGGATGCCCGCACTTTTATGATAACCGATGACCAATTCGGCAATGCCACTCCCATTTTCGGTGAGATTGAATCGAGAGCAAACGCCGTCCTCCTGCCGCTCCTTCAAGATCAAAAGACTATAATCACACAGGGTTACATCGGATCAACCACCCGCAAGATTACGACGACCCTCGGCCGGGGGGGCTCTGACTATTCCGCCGCAATTATCGGAGCAGCCCTCAACGCGGAGGAGATACAGATCTGGACCGACGTTGATGGGATCCTCACCGCCGATCCTCGAATCACTCCGAATGCGAAAAAATTAAAGATGATTTCGTACAAAGAGGCATCGGAGCTCGCCTATTTCGGCGCCAAGGTCCTCCATCCAAGCACTCTTCGTCCGGCCGTTCAGAAGAATATTCCGGTCGTTGTCCTGAACTCAAAACGCCCAAACTCAACCGGTACGCGAGTTCTCGCATCTCCTCCTGCCTCGAATGTTTCCGTGAAGTCGATTGCAAATAAGCGGGGAATATCAGTTGTAAACGTACAAGCGACTCGGTTTTTGACCGCAAACCGTTTTATGGAGTCGATTCTTGCCGTCTTTGAGAAGCACCACACCCCTCTCGATCTCATCAACACGTCGGTAGCTTCCGCGTCGCTAACCATTGGCAACCCCGAAAACATGGAAGAAGTCGTCTCCGAACTGGAGGCATTCGCCGATGTCGTCGTGTTCAAGAACAAGGCGATCGTCAGTATCATTGGAGAGCGGCTTCACTCGACCGTTGGCGTCGCGGATCGTATTTTCAAGTCTCTTGGAGATATCGACGTGATGATGATTTCGCAGGGAGCCTCCGAATTAAACATCAGTCTTGTCATCGACGAGCACAACGTCCAGGAAGCTGTTTTAAGACTTCATAAAGAATTCTTTGAACCGCTTCCCATAGAAGAACTCTTTGAAGATATCGCAACGGAATAACACATCAATCGCATAATAAATACAACCACATCCAACCCGAATAGACTGGACTATTATGACACGTCAGAAGATTTTCCGCGGAACCGGCACAGCACTCGTAACTCCGTTCAAGAAAGACCGAACGCTTGACGAGGCTACGCTCCGAAGGTTGGTCGATTACCAGATCGCCGGCGGCGTCGAAGCAATTATTCCCATAGGAACCACCGGAGAAAGTCCGAGCATCTCCCTGGATGAGCATTGCAGAATTCTGGAGATCGTTATCGACCGCGCACACGGAAAGACGAAAGTCTTCGCGGGAAGCGGAAGTAATTATACGAACAAGGCGATCGAACTTACTCACCTTGCGAAAGACATGGGTGCGGACGCTGCGATTCTCGTTGCGCCGTACTACAATAAGCCGACGCAGGAAGGTTATTTCCAGCACTATCAGGCGGTTGCGGAGGCAGTCGATATTCCCCTTATCGTCTACAACGTGCCGGGTCGAACCGGCGGAAATATCTTGGCTGCTACGACGCTCCGAATTGCAGAGGAACTCCCTTCCGTGATGGCGGTGAAAGAAGCGTCCGGAAACCTGGCTCAGATTATGGAAATAGCCCGCAACAAGCCGAAGAATTTCTCCCTCCTCTCCGGCGACGATGCAATTACGCTACCGATTCTCTCAATCGGAGGCGATGGCTGCATTTCGGTTGTGGCGAATGAGCTCCCAAAAGATTTTTCAGACCTCGTCCGCGCTGGATTGTCGGGGAACTGGAAGAAGGCGCTTGCACTTCACAACAGGTTGCTCCCGTTGATGAACGCAAATTTCATAGAGACAAATCCAATTCCCGTCAAAGCTTCCCTTGCCATGATGGGGATGATTGAAGAAGTCTACCGGCTTCCTCTCGTGCGAATGGGTTCCAAGAACAGGAAGGCGCTCAAGAAGATCCTTCACGAGCTCGGTCTCGTGAAATAGAGTCAAAAACAAAAAGCCCCGTCTCCGGGGCTTTTTCGCGTGCTACATCTCATAGTTCCTTCACCACGTCCGTTCTTCCTTCCATGGATCCGCGGTATTGCTGTAACCATTCTGTTCCCAGAAGCCGGGACGATCTTCGTCCATAAACTCGAGGCCGTTTACCCATTTGGCACCTTTCCAGGCATAACGCCGCGGCGTGAATACGCGCATCGGACCTCCATGGTCCCGCTCAAGAGGTTTACCATTTACCGTGTGGACAAACATAACGTCTTCATTCTGCATCCATTCCAACGGCAAGTTGGTTGTGTAGCCGCCATAGGCATGCTGCATCACGTGCTTGGCCGAAGCCTTTATCTTAAGCGACTTTGCTAAATCCGAAAACATTACGCCTTCCCAAACGTCGTCATACCGGCTCCAGGTAGTCACACAGTGAAAATCGGCCTTCAGCTTCGTTTGAGGCAGTTTCATGAACGTATCCCAGTCGAAGGTGACAATTTCCTCAACCAAACCCCACACCTTCAATTTCCAGTCTGCCTGAGCAATTTTCGGAGTTACCCCGTACGTCAGCACGGGGAATTTCTCAGTGGTGTATTGACCGGGAGGATATTTCGGCTTGTTGAAGTAGTTCAACGAATTTGGATCTACGACTTTAGAACGGAATAAACCCATCCTTGAACTCCTGCACTTTAGTTCTCTTCACA
>CAYYHS010000389.1:0-3340 GCA_964471785.1 uncultured Chitinophagaceae bacterium | reverse complement strand
TTCAGGAATTTCATAGTTCTTGACCAAGACTACCTCAATATTGATATGTTAAGCCACGAATTAATGCACACGGAATTCTATGCGAGGGCGGGATTTATGCATTGCAGTGACGTGCCGATATGGTTTGACGAAGGGCTTGCGATGCAGGTCGACTTCCGCAAAGAATACTCGGAAGAAAAATATCTTGAATTAAAGAGTTTGCCGGAAAACGCAATCGGAGTGTCCCAAATACGAAAGCCGGAATCATATTACACAATTCACTCCTATTATCACTTTGTGCTTGCCAGGCATGAAGTCGGTTCCTGGCTGAAAGTTGTGAAGAAGGAGGGAATAAACATTCTCACAAAGAGGATAAACCGCGGAGAGGATTTTGATGCGGTGTATGCCGATCTGCAAAACAAGAGATAAGGAAAAGAAGGATCAACGGTGAACAAATTGCGGTTACCTCTTATCAGGATAGCGTTGGTTGTTGTACTATGTTCGTCGCGTCTCTTTTCACAGGAGGATGAACGGAATTATTTAGGTACCGGCTTTGGAGGGAGCGATTTTCATCTCAAAGACGCGCACGCGTCTCCTTTAATTTTCAGCAGCATCGGCATTGCGCCAACACTCCAGTATATGCACAGGGGAGAAGAAAACCGGCAGTACGCCGAAGCGTCATATTACTATGATAATCTCGCAACGACCGCCGATAACTTTCATACTGTTAATCATAGAGCAAGAGGACGGTACAGTTATCTTCATGCAATCACGGATATCGCGGTTTGGGACAATGATGTCCATTTGTTCCTAGGCGGCTCGGTAAGCTCATTTCTGTGTCATTCCGACTATTTTTATCTCTATTTCCCCCCATCTTACGGAAGGACGACAGAATCATGGTACTGGAGCAATTCGCTCGACCTCTCGTTCCAGGCGGAATACAGCCCCGCGCAAAGAGAATTCCTCTCGGCCCAATTCTTTATTCCCCTTGTCAGCAATGTCTCGCGGCCTCAGTATTCACCTAGCGGCGACTACAACTATACGGATAACGATTGGAAATTCAAAATGTTCGGCAAATCGGCATTCCTGACCAAGAATCTTTCTTTGAATACGTTTCTTGCCTATCAAAGGCCGATCATCGGAAGCTTTAATGTCCAGCTGAGTTATGAATTTCATTACTCTATATATCATGAACCGGTCGAAATCGCCATGTATATGAACAATATCCGAGCCGGACTATTCTATTGCTTTTAAGATGAGAGCGATTGCAGGGCGTGCTTTTCCTATCATTAGAGACTTGCCATGAAAAAGATTTTTCCAGCCATACTATTGACATCTCTCCTTTTCATCAGCTGTGAAGAAGCGTTACTTGGACCCGCGCCGGAGAACATACCGAAAAACAATTTTGAAATTCTCTGGAAATCGTTCAATGAAAACTATGCGCTCTTCCCGGTGAAAAATGTCAATTGGGATTCGCTCCACATCGCCTATGGATCGAAGATCACTTCGACGACTACCGAATCCGAGTTATGGGACATCACCCTGGGGTTGCTCGGGAATCTGAACGATGGACATGTTTCACTTGTCGACAAAGGTTTTTCCAAATGGGTCAATGCAAGCGAAATAAGCAAACGGACACCAGATGATTTCAGCCTGGCTTTGGTGGAAAAGAATTATCTCGCGAGCTACACCGTTGCCGGTGCCGGTTATATCACATACGGGAAAGTAAAGAATAAGAATATCGGCTACATCGATATCGTCACGTTTCAGTCCTCCACGTTGGGAAACGGAATCGATTGGGCGTACGACATCGATATTGCTGTGCGCGATCTATACGACAGCGATGGACTGATCATTGATCTGCGAAACAACGGAGGGGGACTTAAGGTCACGGGCGCGATTATCGTCTCGTCTTTTATAGATCGGCAGATCACATATTTTTATCAACAAGAGAAAACGGGGCCGGGACACAACGATTTTGGCCCGAGAATTCCCTTAACAGTCTCTCCGCGGGAAGGCGTATTGCGGTTCACGAAAAACATCGCCCTCTTGACAAACAGGTTCTCAGCAAGCGGCTCGGAACATTTCGCTCAGGTTTTTCGATATTTGTCATATGCAACTCAAATAGGTGATACGACGTTCGGATGTTTTGGAGATGTCATCAACACGGAACAGCTGCCGAACGGCTGGACCTTTCGCTATCCGTGTCGGCTGACAACAACTCTCGAAGGAACATGTCCCTAGGGGGCCGGCATCATTCCGGACATCCTCGTTGAAAACACGAAATCGGACATCAATGCGGGGAGAGATAATGTCATGGAACGCGCCATACAATGCTTGTCACCCTAAACCATCCTAAAAGCAGACAATGAAACTAAAATACAACAACCTCATTTCGCTAGGCGCTCTCGTAGCGTTAGCCGGTTACATCTTGTCGGGTCCGGTTGCGTTTCTGGTCGTCCACCTTGTGAAGCCCCAGCCCGCCTGGGTTTCACCCGCCGTATTTGCCCAGAACTACAATACTATCCAGGATATACCTTTCTACTTTGGCTTTGTCCTCATCGGCGGCATGTTGATGCTCGCTACCGGTCATTACCTGAACTACCCCGGTGAAAATGAAGCGGTGAAATTCCATCTGCTTGTTTCGGTAGGATGGACGATTGCGTTTTTCACATTAATTGCGTTCAATTACATCTGCCAGACCACGTTCGTTCACAATCTTGCATTGCGCTATCGACCTGAGTACGACTCTGCTATTTCCACTTTTTCCATGTCTAACCCGATGTCGTTTTGCTGGGCGAATGAGATGTGGGGATACGCGTTTTTGGGCATTGCCACCTGCCTGATGGCGGGTTACTATCGCGGTAAGAACAGCTTCATTCGAATACTCCTTATCGCCAACGGAATTGTAAGCGTGGCGAGCGCCGTCTGGACGATTGTCGATGTGGGCTGGGTGATGGGTGTGGCCGGGCTTGCCAGCTACTTTATCTGGAATATTTTGATGATCGTGCTGATGATATCAATCTATAGACATTCAACGCGGAATGTTTGGAAAGAACTCAAAACCTGATTTTCTTCGAGCGAGCCTCTTTGCAGGATTTCATTATCAATGACGCACTCATCTCTCATCGTGGAAGGAATGTCATGCAGACTTTCGTACGCCCCAAAAGATATCTTCTGACTCTTCTTTGCCTCTGGACCATCAGTGGCCCAGCGTTCTGTCAGCAGCGGACAATAAAAATATGGGAACATACCATACCGGGGTCAATTGAGAATCCGTCGTATAAAATGGAGACCATTTATGCGGACGGCAGCAAACCTCGCATCCGCAAGGTCACAGATCCGACACTCGATTATTATC
>CAYYHS010000388.1:0-3349 GCA_964471785.1 uncultured Chitinophagaceae bacterium | reverse complement strand
GAAAAACAGAAACTGGAAAACGAACTTATCGTCGCTCGCGAAATTCAAAAGGGACTTCTGCCCGGATCGCTCCCGCACATCCAAGGGCTCGACATTGCCGCGCTCAATATTTCATCAAAGCAAGTGGGTGGAGACTATTATGATGTAATTCCTCTCGCCGGCGGGAAATATGTTATAGCGATTGGCGATGTCTCTGGCAAAGGGACTCCTGCGTCACTTCTCATGGCAAATGTGCAAGCGACAATCCGAACCCTTGTTCAGTTCGACCTTCCGTTGGCGGAAATGACCTCGCGGGTCAACCATCTGATCTATGAAAATACAGGCAATGATAAATTTATTACTTTCTTTTGGGGAATATTCGACCCTGCAACAAATGTCTTCCGTTACGTCAATGCCGGTCACAATCACCCTTTTGTCCTTCGCGCAGACAAATCGATAGAGCGGCTTACCGAAGGGGGAATCATCCTGGGAGTTCTGAGTGATGCGCCGCCCTATCTTGAGGGAAGTGTGCGCCTCTCTTCCGGCGATGCCGTGATAATGTTTACGGATGGAATCAGCGAAGCGATGAACACAGAGGGGGTTGACTATACCGAAGAACGAGTTGAACTTTTTTTGCGGCACGTTGAGGTGCGTTCCGCTCAGGGCATTCTCGACGAGATCCAAAAGGAAATAGCCGCTTACACATCAGGAGCACCTCAATCCGACGACATTACATTGGTAGTGATGAAGGCTGTTGAGTGAAAAGATAAACTGCGAAAGTGCCAAGAACGCGACATCGAAAAAAAGAAGATAGGCCAAACTAGGAGATGTATTTTCATTCTTGAGCCGCTCGCAATTTTGCTGTGTTCTTTTGCATCCGCTGCTACGTTCTGATTTGTCCCTTCCCGTGCACGATGTATTTCGTGCTCGTCAATTCAACGAGCCCCATCGGTCCTCTTGCGTGCAGCTTTTGAGTGCTGATCCCGATTTCCGCCCCCAAGCCAAATTCAAAGCCATCGGTAAATCTCGTCGAGGCATTGAAGTAGACAGCAGCAGAATCGACTTCGCGAAGAAATCGTTCGCCGTTTGCTCTTGTTCGAGTGACGATGGCATCTGAATGGTGCGAGCCGTATCTATTGATATGAGCGATCGCTTCGTCCAAGTCATTCACGACCTTGATTGCGATGATGAGATCGAGATATTCAGTGTACCAGTCTGCTTTTTTCGCTGGCTTCACGCCATTTACTAGGGAAGCCGTCTTTCGGTCGCCCCTGATTTCAACATTTGCTTGTCGCAATCTGTTGGCGATCCGGGGAAGAAACCCTGAAGCGGCATTCTTATGGACGAGAAGTTTTTCCGCAGCATTACAGACAGACGGTCGTTGAACTTTCGCGTTGAAAACGACATTCTCTGCCATTGTCAAGTCCGCGTCACGGTCGACGTAGATATGGCAATTTCCCTCACCGTGTGCAATGACCGGAACGGAAGAATTCTTCTGTATGAAGCTAATCAACTGCCGGCTCCCACGCGGAATGATCACATCGAGTGATTGCTCCTGCTGAAGCATTGCGGTCACCGCTCTTCTATCGGTGGTCGCAATAAATTCCACACTCCCTGCAGGAAGACCTACGTCGCGAAGGGCAAGTTTCAATACGTCGACAAGCTTTTTGTTCGAGTTAATCGCTTCGGATCCGCCGCGGAGCAAGACGCTGTTCCCCGATTTCAAACAGAGGGACGCTGCATCGATCGTCACGTTTGGCCGCGATTCATAGATGATCCCGACAGTTCCGAGCGGCACTCTCATTTTCTCAATCGAAAGGCCGTTTGGCCTTCGCGTTTTGTCTACGATTCGACCAACCGGATCTGGAAGCCGGATGACGGCTTCCACTCCGCGGGCGAGTTGCTCGATTCGCTTTTTATTCAGGGTGAGCCTTTCCGTCAACACCGTAGAGAGGCCTCTCGCTTGTGCGTTCGAAAGATCCTTCCTATTCGCGGCGAGAATCCGATTCGTTTCGCCCCGAAGCCGACGTATCAATGCTGTGAGAAGTTCGTTCTTTTTCTTCGTCGAGCAATTGTACAGCATGCCGCTCGCTTCTTTGGCCGACCGTGCCTTTTTTTCTACCTGATCAAAGATCGTCATTCTATTCCAGTCAATACGAGATTGTTTCGGTGGATGACCTCTGTTCCGTCTCGGCTCAGGATCTTTAGGATTTCCTCCGTCTTTTTTCCCTTCACTTTGTCGAGTTCAGCGGATGAGTAGCCGGATACTCCACGGGCGATTTCATTTCCCGAAAGATCGAAAACGGAGATTGTATCGCGAACGTTAAAATCTCCCCGGATTTCCAGAACACCGGATGGAAGAAGGCTTTTTTGTTTTTTGAGGACGGCCCCGCGCGCGCCTTCATCGACTACGACCGCGCCTCTCGAGTCGGAGACAAAACCAATCCATTTCTTCCTGACGCTCAGCCTTGTTGACTGAGGCACGAAAAGGGTTCCCGCCGGACGGCCGGAGACGATCTCCTCAATGACCCCAGGTCTCGCCCCGTTTGTGATGATGACTGCGATCCCCGAAGAAGTACACCTTTTCGCGGCTTCCAGCTTCGTGATCATTCCGCCCGTGCTCAACTCGCTTTTACGCTCTTTCGCAAGTTTTTCGATCTGCGGAGAGATTCGTTCGACGACCGGAATCAGCGTTGCCTTTGTATTCTTCGCCGGATCGTCTGAATAAAGTCCATCAACATCGCTGAGGATGATCAGGAGTCCGGCCTCGATGAGGTTCGAGACGAGAGCGGAGAGATTATCGTTGTCTCCGAGCTTTATCTCCTCGACAGAGACTGAGTCGTTCTCGTTAATAACGGGAACAACACCTTTACGAAACAGAGCAGCAAAAGTGTTCTTGATGTTTAGATAACGCGATCGATTGACAAAATCGTCCTTCGTCAGCAATATTTGCGCGATGATGCAATGTTGTTGCCTGAACGCTCGCTCGTACGCTTCCATCAGAATTGGCTGGCCTATCGCAGCAGCAGCCTGTTTCTCTGGGATTGTTCGCGGGCGTTCATTGAGATGGAGCACTCCCATGCCGGCCCCGATCGCTCCTGAACTGACAATGACGACTTGGTACCCTAAAGTTTTCAGGCGCGCCACGCTTGTCGATAGTGCCGCAATCCGGTCGGCGTTGACGCCTTGAACCTTGTCTGCAAGAAGGGTGGTGCCGATTTTGAGAACGATTGTTTTCCGAGAACCGAGTATGGTTTTGAGAGGATACATGATGAATAATAATAGCAAATAAAACCGCTTTTTCAAGAAGGAGGAAGTGGGGTCATTTGTTTCTGGCAATGGGAATAAAAAGAGTCACCCTGAGCGAAGA
>CAYYHS010000387.1:0-3358 GCA_964471785.1 uncultured Chitinophagaceae bacterium | reverse complement strand
CGTTTCTGGCGTTGCTCCTCGACAGCGGCATGGCAAAGAAGAGCGTCGTCCGCAAGATGTCTACCCTCCGATCTTTCTTCAAATTCTCCATTCGGAAAAAGCTTATTTCCGTCAATCCCATGAATAATGTCGTGACGCCGAGAGTGGAACGGAAGCTTCCCCAGTTTCTGGACGAACACGCTGTCGAAAAACTCATGGCATTGCCAAACCGTGAGAAGCCGATGGGCATCCGGGATGCGGCCATTCTGGAATTGCTCTACAGCACGGGAATGCGGCGAGGAGAACTGATCGGCCTTGAGGAGGCAGACTTCAACTTTTACGAGAAGACGGTAAAGGTGGTAGGCAAGGGAAACAAGGAACGGATCGTGCCGTTTGGTGAACAGGCGTGCCGGGCGCTGAAGGAGTATCTCATCGTGAGGCAAGAGATTGCGAAATTGAATGCATCGTCCGAGACCAATACTTTTTTTCTGACATCGAAGGGCAAAGCTCTCTACCCTGCCGGAGTGAATGTGATCGTCAAGAAATATTTTTCTCAAGTCTCCGAAATCCGCCAGCAGAGTCCGCACGTACTCCGGCACTCATTCGCGACACATATGCTCGACAGAGGCGCCGATATTTTCGCGGTGAAGGAGCTCCTCGGTCATGAGAGTCTCTCGACGACGCAAGTCTATACCCATGTCACATCGGAGCGGCTAAAAAAAGTGTACCAGCAGGCGCACCCGAAGGCCTCATGAAAAGGGCGCGTATGAAACAATTCCTTCACGGATAATCGAGCGTAACGGAGGTAAAAATGGAAATCAAATTGACGGCACGACACTTCAAGCCGCAAGAGAGTCTCCGGGAGTACATCCTCGATGCGGTTTCGAAACTGGAACGGTACTACGACGGCATCGTCCATTCCGAAATCATCCTGAGCTTCGAGCGCTCCGGCGATAGTCTTAAAGTTGCTGAGATTCATCTTACCGTGTATGGCACCCTGCTGAAGGCCGTCGCCAAGCACGCTGAATACCCAAAGGCTGTTGACGCTGCCATTGACAAACTGGAGCGCCAACTGGTGAAGTACAAGAGCAAGCTGCACAAGAAGGGGAAGAGCGAAGTTCGCAAAATTAACGCAAAAGATTAAGGAAGACGGAACGCGACAATGAAACTTGAATCTGCACGAGAGATCCGAAAAAAGAGCATTACCGTAGGTTTTCTCTACGAAGCGAACAAAACGCGGCTCAAGCTGGAACCCCTCACGACGGTAGGGTACGAGAACACCATCAAGGATAGAAGCATTCATCGGCCGGGACTCGCGCTGGCCGGATATGTGGCGTTATTCACGTACGACCGCGTCCAGGTCTTCGGTAACACGGAAATACGATACCTTAACAGCATGCCGTTCGAGGAGAGAGTCAACGCGTTCAATACTCTCTTTAAGTTTGCGATCCCCTGCATTGTCGTGACAAATGACAATGCCGTTGATAAGGAGCTGATCCAGCTTGCCGCGGATCACAATGTCCCCATGTTTCGCTCTCCGCTTGAAACGACCAAGGCTGTTTATTTCTTGAGCGATTTTCTCGACGATCAGTTTTCGCCTCAAACGACGATTCACGGCTCGTTTGTGGATGTGTATGGCCTTGGGCTATTGTTCATCGGAAGGTCTGGTATCGGCAAGAGCGAGATAGCGCTTGACTTGATCGAGCGTGGACACCGGCTCGTCTCGGACGATGTGGTGAACGTTACCCGCAAAGGAGAGGGGATCCTGATCGGGGCCGGCACTGACCTGGTGAAGCATTTTATGGAGATCCGCGGAGTAGGGTTGATTGATGTCCAGAGCATCTTCGGGATTAGAGCGATCCGCTACCAAAAAAGAGTAGAAGTGGTTGTCGAGTTGATGGAATGGAAACAATCGGAAGACTTTACGCGTACCGGATTAGACCTTTCGACAATTTCCATTCTTGACGTCGAAGTTCCGCACATAAAGCTGCCGATTTTTCCCGGCAAGAACGTTACCGTCATCGCAGAGGTCATTGCGCTCGATTATCTTCTGAAGCACTACGGTTACGACGCTGCAAAGGAGTTCTCGAAGCGCCTTGAAACGGTTATTGCTCAAAAGAATAAGAAAAACGCGAAGCGGGCAATCGACTATTTTGAACACGATTTCGAGTAAGGCGACGCTAATAGGGGTCGCAGTAAGGGATTATCGCTAAAACGAAGATAGTGACGTTTCGCCTTGACAAAACACCTTTAATTTTATATTTTCAGGCAAGATTCTCCGTAGACTAATACCACGTCACCAATACGAGGTTGGATGAAAAAGCGACGCACATTGTTTTATTACTCGGAAGAGAACGTCTCGTTCGTCGAAGCGCGTGACTTCAAGATCAAGTTCTCAGCAAAGCTGATCCTCTCGGTTCTGGTTCTCCTTGGCGTTGTCTTTGGAGCGAACCACTATCTCGGCGATGTGCTGGGTATCGATTTTGACCGCGCGAATTTTCTCAGTACCGAGAACAAGCAGCTCAAACAGGAGATCAAGTCCCTCTCCGCCCGATTGACGGACATGTCCGCGACGATGGATAAGTTGACGGAGCGCGACAATCAACTTCGATTGGCAGTCAACCTACCGCGTGTCGACGAAGATACCCGAGCGATAGGCATCGGTGGCACGAAACCGGTGTCGAACCTTGGTCTCGTATCGAAGGATGCAAGTGATCTGATGAGTTCCGCGGATAATTTGATGGACAAGCTGGACCGGGAGATTATTTTTGAGCGCCAGAGTTACCAGGACATTTACAAAAAATCGATCTACAACAAGGACCTGTTCACTCACATCCCGGCGATCAAACCGATGCCGGGTCATTACAACTGGCACGATTTCGGCATGCGGCTCCACCCGATCCTCGGGATCGTACGGATGCACGAAGGGGTCGATATCTCGAATGATGTAGGCACTGCGGTGTGTGCAACGGGTGACGGCGTTATCGAGTCTGCCGGCAACACAGGCGGCGCGTATGGCGTTGCGGTGGAAGTCAATCATGGGTACGGTTACAAAACGTGGTACGCACACTTGTCCCGGCCAGCAGTCAGGGTAGGGCAGAAAGTGCACCGGGGTGATGTCATCGCGTATTCCGGGAACACCGGTCTTTCGACGGCTCCTCATCTCCACTACGAAGTTCGCTTGAATGGCTCCAAGAAGAACCCTGTTTCATACTTCATTGACGATGTGGACTACAAACAAATACGCGATCAGCTTGCACTTACCCCAGATCAATAAGTTCATCCCTATCTATTTCCGTGAAAATAAAATCTATTTGGAGAATTAGGAGTTATGATTTGGACAATGGAACTGGCATCATATCTCGAAGATGCGCCCTGG
>CAYYHS010000386.1:0-3375 GCA_964471785.1 uncultured Chitinophagaceae bacterium | reverse complement strand
CTCCGGGCGTCGTTTGACCCGCAGGGACAACTCTCTTCCACTTAAAGGTCGTGTTGACGGGCACGTTCGGCAGATTGCCGATTGGGTACGCCAGGACCGGAGTCGCCGGAACGAACATGACCGTAAACGAATCCACGGGAGAGTATGCAGAGGAGCCTGCACTGTTCCAGCCTCGCACACGCCAGAAGTATTTGACGTTCGGTTTCAGGTTCGACGTGAACACGTAGAACGTATCGACAGCAGTCGTCGAATCGTTGAGAACGAGTCCGGACGTCTTGTTGGCCGCCACTGATGTGGTATCCCTGAAGAGGAACTTATTCAAGGTGTCTACCTGGAATTGATATGTTGACGCTGTCGACACATAACTGACCTTCAGCGTCGGCTTCAGCGGCAAGCCAAACTGATTGGCCGCCGGATAAAGTCTATTCGGCGTCACAGTGTCAACAAGGTACTTGGTGTGGAAACTGTCCGCGGAAGACCAGGGACCGGTGAATCCGGCCTGGAACTCCCTCACACGCCAGTAATACTTGGTGGAATAGCCAAGTCTCACGATGGTGCTTGTGTTGGTCAATCCTGTAACATCCTTCACCAACGTGGAGAATGCAAGGGTTGAGCCCACTTGAGCTTCGTACGTGATGCTTCCGACAGCTCCGGCCACGGCTGTGTTCCACGATAGTGTGTCTGTGTTGGAGAGTGAGGTGTCGACGCTTGCCACAAATGAAGGTCGAATTTTCACAGGTGCGGCAGGAACATTTGATCCTTCCACAATCTTCCAATACCGGTTCGTAACTGTAATACCGCTTCCTGCACCAGCACTGAGTTGCGCGGAGGTCCAGGATTGTCTTGTTCCATCGGGCCAGTTTACCACGACGCTGTCAAAAGCTGTTGCCGCGCCGAGGCCGAAGTTCGCCCGCAACGTTCCGCCCATACCTGCAGAACCGCCTTCTGCTTTGATGACGCGAACTTGCTTCGTGACGCCGGCAATCTGTGTCGCAGTGTACACCGTGAATTTGGCTCCAATGGCCGACATGTTGTTGCCCGCGCCGACAGGAGTGAAGCCAATCCAATGGTTGGTGTTGATGTTGTTCTTCTGCAATACACTAGTGCCGCCGGTATACAAAAAAACATCCAGGAATCCGTCGTTATTGTAGTCGACAAATTGTCCTGCCCGCATACCATTGGTCGTCAAGCCATCCAGGGCTGCATTGTCGGTGAACGTACCATTACCGTTGTTCTTGTACAAATGTTGGGCTGCGCCGTTCCCGCTTGTATAGATATCCGGCAACCCGTCATTATTGTAGTCGCCTATGCATATTGCGCGTTGGTTCGTAGCCTGAACAAATCCGTCGCTGGCAACAACATGTACTCCATCCCACTTGTACGTAAACGTGCCGTCTCCCTTTCCGTAAAGGATAACATCGGCCACGTACACTCCATTGCCATTGAGGTTATCGTTTGCATTAAGGCCGTTCAATATGAGGTCCATGATACCGTCGTTGTTCAGGTCGCCCCATTCTTCGCCGATGGCGGCAAAGTGGCGTACTGTGTCGTCGACGATAATGCCCGTATCAACTTGGGTGCCCACACCAGCATAATAGATGCTATCAATGACGAATGTCGTGTCATTTCCAGTGGCGCCGCTTTTTGTGTGTCTATTGATGAAGGTGCCTGCGCTATCATAACTATAAATTGTCCGTCCTAGGGTCGCCGCAGTCGGTACAATAAACTTGCCTGTTCCATCGTTCAGGAACAAGACGGTTCCCTTTCTTGGGCCCGCTGTGCCTGAGTCTATTTTTGCAATTCCATTTCGGAAACTCGGCATCAACAAATCCTGCCAGCCATCATTGTTTGCATCCAAGAAGCGCACATCCCACGATTCATATGATTTGGCGGTATCGATGCCAAGATTTCCAGCCGTGGCTCCCTTTCCTATATCGGTAAAGCCGCCTGCGCCTCCTTTAAGAAGCCAGATGCCTCCGCCGCCGGGATATGGACCGGTGCTGCCTGCGATATTTGCGAAGGTCCCAGGCCACGCGATGCTCAGGTAATTGCTGTGATCGATGGGTGCCGCAGCGGCGCCTTGAAAGACTTCGCCGGTAACTCCCGCCGTGGCAAGATCGCCAGTCCCGGTTGCTAGGGTAAATACTCCGGCGGTGTTATAATATAAACCGGCCGCGGGAGTGCCGCCATTAGTTGTGAACAGATCGAGAACACCGTCACCATTGAAATCAGCCAACAGTGCGCCGACATCGTTGGTATTATTCGAGAGGTTTGCCGTCATTGTAGACGCGGCCGCAGCGAACGTTGTAATGCTATTTATTGAGATGCTAACGGAAGGGATGAACACATCCTGATTGCCATCTCCGTTCACATCTCCCCATGCGAAGCCGCCGTTAGCTCCATTGCCCGCCGGAACCGTAGGTCCTGGTGAGAACGTCGCTTCCTGCGCCAGCAATGCGCTCGTCCCGAGAAAGAGAAGGGCTGCTCCTGCCGTGATTAACTGTACGAACCTTTTCATGCAACCTCCAAGGTTTATTTTTTTGTACAACTGTTAACTAATAAAACAACGAACTGCTAAACATCACTGATTGGAAAATTTTGCTTCCAATAGAACAAACAGATACTTCTTCACTCTAAAATTCTCTTCGACCCGAACCACCTCCTTCGTCTCCAATTGCTTAGTTTATTATCAATAAACTTTCCCTGTCCTGGCGGAGAAGCCAGGACAGGAGCTTCTCGTTGAGAAGCCTTACTTCATGAGAACTAATTTCTTAGTGATGGAGCTGGTACCTGCCTCAAGCCTGTAGAAATAGACGCCGCTGGCAAACCGGCTGCCGTCAAACACTGCCGTGTGGCTACCACTTTGTTGAACTCCTGCAAAGAGCGTCGCGACCTCCTGGCCGAGGAGGTTGTACACTTTGAGTGACACGTTTCCGCTCTTCGGCACCGAGTAGTTGATCGTCGTTGTCGGGTTGAACGGGTTCGGATAATTCTGAGCGAGCTCAAATACCGCCGGAACGGCAGATGACTGTTCCTTCACACCAGTCGGACCGTCGGTGAGCCAACCCAAAAGCAGAGCGTGTTCCGATGTTGACTGGGCTTTCCAGGTGGTGTACTGCGTCGGCCACCAATGGTACAGATCGCCGAGCGGAAGGCTGCCTGTCGCGGCTGTCTTGAGTGTGCTATTATCGTAAGAAAAATCCTCATTCATCGGCCAGACCTGCTGGACATCCGATGTCGGATCGTAAGCCCAGCTGACATTTGCCCCGGTTACCCATCTGCCAAGCAGGAAGGCTTTGATGCTGTCGATGTTGCAGGGGTTCAGGACGAAACTGGGATTTGCCGAAGCAACGGCCGCGCGCGCTGTGTCGTCGG
>CAYYHS010000385.1:0-3386 GCA_964471785.1 uncultured Chitinophagaceae bacterium | reverse complement strand
GGCGAACGAAAAAATAGTACCAGTTGACATTGAAGATGAAATGCGCGGATCATACATCGATTATTCGATGTCGGTCATCGTTGCCCGTGCGCTTCCCGATGTTCGGGATGGTCTGAAACCAGTCCACCGGAGAGTGCTCTATGGAATGAACGAGCTCGGTCTTGCCGCCAACAGGTCGTATAAAAAAAGCGCGCGTGTGGTCGGCGAGGTCCTCGGCAAGTACCATCCTCACGGCGATACGGCAGTCTATGATACGATTGTCCGCATGGCGCAGGATTTTTCAATGCGCTACATGCTTGTGGACGGACAGGGAAATTTTGGATCGGTCGACGGCGATTCTCCGGCAGCGATGAGGTACACAGAGGTCCGCCTATCGCGCATTTCGGAAGAGATGCTGCGCGATCTCGAGAAGAATACCGTTGACTTCACCCCGAATTTCGACGACACGCTTCAAGAACCCTCCGTCCTTCCCGCTCAGGTCCCCAACCTTCTTGTGAACGGCGCCAGCGGTATCGCCGTCGGAATGGCGACAAACATTCCGCCCCATAATCTCGGAGAGGTAATCGACGGCTGCATCGCATATATCAAGGATCCGGAGATCGATAACCTCAAGTTGATGAAGATTATCAAGGCCCCCGACTTCCCAACGGGAGGAATTATCTACGGTTACGACGGCGTGAAAGAGGCCTACACCACCGGACGCGGACGCATTATCGTGCGTGCAAAGGCGAACGTTGAAACGGGAAAGAACGATCGACAGAGCATTGTTATTTCCGAGATCCCGTTCCAGGTCAACAAAGCAAGCTTGATTGAAAAAATCGCCGAGTTGATGAGGGAAAAGAAACTCGAAGATATCAGCGACATCCGGGACGAGTCTGACCGGGACGGTATGCGCGTTGTCGTGGAACTGAAACGGGATGCGAACGCAGCGGTTATTCTCAACAACCTCTACAAGCACACGCAAATGCAGACCACCTTCGGCGTGATCATGCTTGCGCTCGTGGAGGGAAGACCTCGCGTCCTGACCCTGCGCGAGATGATCCGGTATTATATCGAGCACCGCAACGAGGTTATTGTCCGCCGAACCAAGTTCGACCTCGACGCTGCCGAAGCGCGGGCCCATATCCTCGAAGGCTACATTATTGCCCTCGACAACATCGATGCCATCATCAAACTCATCAAAGCGTCGAAGGATGTCGAAGCGGCAAAGACCGGCTTGATGAAGAAATTCAGGCTTTCCGAGATCCAGGCGAAGGCCATTCTCGACATGCGTCTTCAGAGACTAACCGGCCTCGAGCGCAAGAAGGTTGAGGATGAATACCGGGAAACTATTAAACTTATCACGAAGTTGAAAGCGATTCTCGCCAGCAAGCAGCTCCAGCTTCAAATGATCAAGGACGAGCTGCTCGCCATCAGAGAGAAATATGCCGATGCACGCCGCACAGAGATCGTGTACGACTTTGAAGAATTCCGCATCGAGGACATGATTGCGCAGGAAGAAGTCGTCATCACCATAAGTCACGGCGGGTTTATCAAGAGGTTTCCGGTTAGCGGGTATCGCCGGCAATCGCGCGGCGGAAAGGGAGTGACCGGCGCGGCCTCCCGCGAAGACGACTTTGTCGAGCATATGTTCATTGCGAGCACGCACAACTATATTCTCTTCTTCACGGACCAGGGACAGTGTTATTGGTTGAAAGTATTTGAGATCCCCGAGGGAGGGCGCACGACAAAGGGAAAATCGATCGTCAACCTGATCTCCAAAGATCCGGCCGAGAATATCAGCGCATTCCTCGCCGTGAAGGACTTCAGCGAAAAGAACTTTATCGTCATGGTCACCGAGCAAGGGGTGGTGAAAAAAACGTCGCTCGCGGAGTTCAGCAATCCAAGAAAGAACGGCATCGGCGCAATATCGCTGAAGAAAAAAGATCTATTAAAAGATGTGAAGCTGACAGACGGAACAAGCGATCTCATTATCGGCACGCACGAGGGGCTCGCGATCCGTTTCCACGAAGATGAAGTCCGCGAGATGGGCCGCACCGCGGCCGGTGTGCGTGCAATCCGGCTGGAAAAAGGGGACCGCGTGGTCGGTGCCGTGGCGCTGAAGCGGGCATCGACATCGATCCTTGTTGCAACGGAGAACGGTTACGGCAAGCGTTCGGAAGTTTCCGAATACCGGGTTAGCCATCGAGGCGGAAAAGGAATCTACACGGTCAACGCAACAGAGAAGACCGGAAAAATGATCGCGATCAAAGAAGTCTTGGAAACGGACGACATCGTTGTTGTCACCTCTCAGGGAATGGTGATCCGCCAGGACGGCAAGGAAATCCGCCTGAGCGGAAGAAATACGCAGGGAGTCCGCCTGATCCGTTTGGACGAAGGCGACCACATTGCCGACGTTGCGGTGGTCACGCCGGAAGAAGAAGAAGAAAACGGTTCTTCCGAAAAAACTGATACGCCTGTCCCGCCCACCTCCAGCGGTAAAGGGGAAAGCGTCAAAGAATCGGCGCCGTCCCCGGTAAAACAAAAATCTCAGGCGAAAAAAACAATATCGCCCAAGACGAAGGGCGCGCCGAAAAAGAAGAAGTAGGATTCGTTGTTGCACATCACGATGGAAGGGACCCTGCCTTGCTTCTCTGCCCCCCCTTCGCTACATTGAGTTGATTTTTGTCATCACACCTACGCCAAACTTCACCACCATTTTTCAATGACAAGGAGTCAGCATGAAAACGTTCTTGGTTTTGTCCTGCCTTATCCTTTCCGCGATTGCGGGCGGCTGTGCATCGCTGACGCTGTCGCCAGTGCAATACCAATGGCCCATAGAGAGTGTCCTTAAAGTCAACGAGAAGGGATTGGTTGAAGAAGCCCGCTACAACATGGTCTTCAACGTGAAGCCTTTGCTGTTCGAAGAAACAGCCGACTCCATCCATGTCAGCGGCATTGAACTTCGCGTCATCCGCGACATGAGCGGGTACTACTTCATGACCGCACCGAAATTCAAGAACGTGTATGTCTTCGCATCCGACGAAGGCAAATTGAAGCTGGCGGCCAAGATCATGGTCTCGGAGAAAGGCCTCACGTCCCCCGCTTTGAACCAGCGAGCACCGCACATTCAGCTGCTTAACGGCAAAGACAAACCGATACTTCTATCGAAAGACGGCATTCAGCAAGGAGGACAAAAATGAAGACCCTACAACGAACCTCAATCCTCATCGGTGCGGTCTTGATGGTGTGCATCCTCTCCTTTGCTCAGGAGCAGTCCGACTATGAGATCTCACAGAGTTTCAAAAAGCAGTACGCCGACCTTACGAAAGCGATTGAAACGGCCCAGACAGTACAGGAATGTGCGGAAATAAGCGTCAACATCGATGCGTTGGAGAAAGAGTTCG
>CAYYHS010000384.1:0-3389 GCA_964471785.1 uncultured Chitinophagaceae bacterium | reverse complement strand
CGTCGCTGAATTCCGCCCGTTTGATTTTCGTCGAGTCATCGATAAGCTGAACGGCTGAATCTGGCTGATTGAAAACAGGATAGGAAACGTTGAGTTGTACCTTGGCACTCTGTAACGTCGCGACACCGCCGCTTGTTCCGCCAATAGTCAAATGGGAGACAAGATTCTGGGTGTTCGTAATCGTCTTTCCTGTGACGCCCGAGGTCGTGACGGTCGATTGCATTTTTAAGTTGGCGCTCATGAGTTTCCCCGAAACATTCGCCGTTTTTGTTACGTTGCTATTTGCGGGGATACTCGTGAAAGCGAAATTCGCCACTACAGCCAAGTCCTGATCAACATTAACTAGCTGCACTCCGCTCTGGAAGTTCAGTGCAAACGGGAAGTTATTGGTGATCGTCAAGGTCATGAGCCCATCCTGGAAGACGATATAATCGTACGTCGCAGTCGGATTCGCAATCACGTTGTTGAGAGGCACGGTCGCATCGGGCCCAAGATATGTCACTCCCGAACCGGGATCCACGCCAAAAAGATCTTTGAAACTGACGGTCACGTCCGGTATGGACGGTACACTCAATGGAACCAATCCCAGTTTTTGAGAGACCGAGCTCGCGGCCGGCGTCAACTCAGGCAGAACGATCGGCGTCGGCTTATTGACAAGCGAGGAGGGACGGTACTCGACGCTGCTCGTCGAGGAATCGGTGATGAATTTCGGGTCCTTCGCGATCATCTGGCCGAACGTAAACGTTCGGTCGATCAGCGCGATATTGAGCGGAACGGACCAGGACGGAGCTTTCGGTTCCAGCGGCTTGTTGATGCACTGGAACGAGAGGGGAGCCGTCACGAGAAGAATGAACAGCATCAACGCGTTCATCTTCTCTGTAGCTCTGGGCAAATGGATCATGAGAGAGTCCTCCAATAAAAAAATTCTGCTACGAACGGCAAAGGGCAAACTCCAGGCGATGGTCGCCCAGGGAACTTCTACTATTATTGAAGGTAGAAAAGAAGACGCATTCAAACGTTGACATGCGTCATAAGGAACGAATAGACCGCGGAAAACAAGCGGTGCCGGCCACTTAGGCAGTGGGGCCGACACCGACGAAACTTGCAGGCTAATGGATCTTTTCTTCTTTGGTGGGAAGTTGAAAGCCAAAACCCTGGGTCGGCGGTTCATCGCCCAGGATCTTGATCTCTCCGAATTTCGATTCGTACTTTTCGATATTGTCTCTAAGAGCGTTCAGAAGCAGGCGTCCATGCTGCGGAGTCATGACGATGCGCGCGAACACCTTCGCTTTCGGAACTCCCGGGAGAATCCTCGTGAAATCGATAACGAATTCTGCGGGTGAATGTGTGATAATCGCCAGGTTGGAATAGATGCCTTCAGATTCTTTTTCGCCCAACTCGATGTTGATCTGTTGACCACCCGGCGGCTGTGGATTGTTCATTGATGCTCCTCGTTGAGAACCGAAAAAGGTCGGCTCGCCACAACACGTGTTTCTTCTCTCTTATCTCTTAATTCTTTCCCTTCCGGATCGCATCAGCCTTGTCGTACGCCTCGAGCGCCTTGTCTTTCATATTGAGGTTTGCGTACACTTGGCCTAGCAATTCCAGCATTTGAATATTGTCGCTCTTTTCTGCGACGACTTTCTCAAGGTACGGCAGAGCCAACCTGAATTTTTCTTTGTATGAGACGTCGTCCTCTTTGCCCGCAGCCTTCAGTTTGTTCTGCTCTACAACGCCCCAGTTGACATACGTCGCGGCAATATTGTAGACGGCCGAGGAGAAGGTTGAGTCAAGTCTTAAGGCTGCCCTAAACTCGTCGATCGCTCCGGAGAACGATGAATCTTTCAAAAGAAAAACTCCCAGGTTGTAATGATCGAACTTGCTGTCCGGATACTTTCTCACACGCTCGTCAAGGAGAAGTCTCGCCTCGTTGTTCCGCTCGGCTCCGATGTAGGCGTTCATGAGGGTTTCGGAAACTTCGGCATCTTCGGGATACATTCCCTGAGCCTTCTTCAACACGTCGACTGCTTTATTGCATTGCGCAACTCCCTGGATGTAGTATGTCGAGTCTATGATCGGCGTGTAGCGCTTATCGTTGTCGTATGTGATCTTCACCACGTCTCCGCCTTCAACGTTTAGCGTCAGGTGATATTTTTCGATTCTCCAGGTTTCCTTCGTATCCCCTTTCTTAGGTTTCACCGGCTTCGATACGGCAATCAGGGAATCACCGAGAAAGAAATGAACATCGGCCGCTTTCATTTTTTCCTGAATGCTGGAGAGATTCTTGACATCGTCGAATCCCTGCCGGTTCGCTTCTGTGAACATCGCTTTCAGTGCGTTTGCGCTGTCGAGATACATCCGTCCCAGCAGCTTGGCGGCCAGGAGATCTTTTCCTTTTTCAAAAGCCACCGTAAGCTGGATGGAGGCATTGGATACGTCCCCCTTCCGGAAGTACGCGAGCCCTAGATTTCGCTGTGCCAGGAGGCTTTCTGGCAAAACAATCGTAGCAGTTTTGAAATATAGAATAGCGTCATCAAGATACGAAGCAGTGTCTGCCGCTTTGTTGATTGCTTCAACCGCCTGGTTAAACAGCTTTCCCCAAGTGCCCAGCTCTATTACCTGGATGTCTTTTAGATGGGTCGGCGCGATCGCCAACGCTTGGTTGAACGCTTCTTTCATCCCTTGATAGTCCTTCAATTCCAGCCTGATCTGTCCGAGCAGAAAATACGCTTCATCGTCCTTCGGATTCTTCGCGACTTCTTTTTCGAGCTGCTTCTCCGCGTTCGGATAATCTTTTCGCTGGATGTAAAGCTTGGCGCTCGTCATTTCTGACGAAGAACATTGAAATCCAGTGGTGAGAAATGCCGCCAGCACGACTCCGTAAATGCCCCAATAAAGTAGTTTCATGCGATTTTCCTTCTGTAATTCGATCGGTTATCTTGTTTTCGATAAAAAAATTTCGTGAAAATATAGGCAAAATAGCCTTTATTGTCAATCGTACGTCGGAGCATTATTTAGCGTGATGAAATCGTGCTTCTCATATCCCAAGTTTGGTAAGTCCTAAACAGAATCGCAAGCAAATGAAGAATGCCCTAGGTTGTCATTCTGGGTCCCGCCGCTAATAACCGGGGCGAAGAATCCAGATTGCGCGGAGGGATCGGGGCACTGAGAGAAAAAGCCGTCGCTCAAGCCAGATCCGTCTCCCGCCTAATAGCGACGGGCCCAGGATGCCATTACTAAAATCAGCCCGTTGCACAAAGTTCAGTAGTGTCCTAATTTGCTTTTTGAAAGAAAATCCCGAAAAGTCATCCTGAACGAAGTCGAAGGATATTTGAGCCGTTTGTCATGGTTCGACGGAGTGTATCCCGCTGCAAGCGGGGCTCACCATG
>CAYYHS010000383.1:0-3396 GCA_964471785.1 uncultured Chitinophagaceae bacterium | reverse complement strand
CATCTCCCATACGCGCGATTTGAACCTGAAATCACGGTTCGTCAGCGCGCCAACCGGGCAAATGTCGACGACGTTCATCGAATATGGATTGTCGAGCGTCTCGCCCGGAAACGTTTCGATGGTCGTGTGGTCGCCCCGCTGCACAAAGTGGAGCTGACGCGTGCCGGCAACTTCATCACAAAATCGGATGCAGCGTGAGCAAAGAATGCAGCGCTCTGCATCGAACATCACGCGCGGTCCGATCTCAACGCGCTTGGGTTTGTGAACTTTGTCTTCCTGGAACCGGCTGTACCCTGCGCTATGCTTGTAGGCGTAATCCTGCAATTTGCACTCGCCCGCTTCGTCACAAATAGGGCAATCGAGCGGATGGTTAATAAGCAGGAATTCCATGACCGCTTTCCGTGCATTCAGGACCCGTTCGTTGTTGGTCCGGACTATCATCCCATCGGCGACTTGAGTGGAACAGGCTATCGCAAGTTTCGGCATCTTCTCCACTTCAACGAGACACATGCGGCAGTTGCCCGAGACAGAGAGCTTCGGGTGCCAGCAGAAATGTGGAATGGAAATGCCATTCTCGCGCGCTGCCTCAATAATCGTGCGCTTAGTATCAACTTCGAATTGATTGCCGTCGATTGTGATCTTCGCCATCACTCAGTTCAAGTTAGTTCGTTCTTTTGTTGATCGCCGATCTGTCGTCAGGCGATATTTTCTTCGGTATGCGCGATGTGCTCGCAGTACTTTTCGTGAAACGCTTTAAGCTTCACTACCAATGCCTCGACTTCGTCTTTCGGAGGCAGAAAGGTTGTCCTGAAGTGGAGCGTGCCTGAAACCTGGCCAAACCCGGATCCTGGAACGACACAAATCCCCGTTTCTTCGAGAAGCGCGAGACAGTAGTCGGTATCCCGACGTGCTTCGTACGCACGGCACGCTTCCTCCGACAGCGCATCCGTATCGATGTTCGGGTCGGAGGGCAGGTCGATCTTCACAAAGGCGTACATTGCACCCTCCGGATTGACAACCGACATCCCGCTTATTTTATTGATCCCCTCTCCGAGCAGTTTCGCTTTCGCTTTGAGTGCAGCGTAGATTGCATCCCTCTCTTGCGTGTAGAGCAAAAAGCTTTCATCCCCACGCTGAGGCGGAGAGACCATGACATAGGTGGCAATTTGGCCCGGCAGGTTTGAACAGAGGCTTACCGACTGAAGCTTAATGAGTTCGCTTCTTACATCGTCCGGGACATTTCTGAACTCGGCATAACCGCCGCGATGCCCGCATTCCCCGAGCAGGCCTTTTGAAATTGAGTGAAAGCTAAAAAGTGAAACCTCCGTTTCATGCACGTCATGAAAAACTTTCGAGAACGAGTGAAAGGCGGAATCCTTGCCGTACACGTTGTCTTGATATACTTCGTCTGCGAGAATGGAAAGACGATGCCTACGGGCAAAGGAGACGATCATCTTGATATTCTCGTACGAAAGTACCGCCCCTGTCGGGTTGCCCGGATTGATCACAGCGATCGCAACGGGATTGATCCCCCCCTTTTTCGCAATCGCGATGCTCTCTGTCAACGCCCTCTCCGATAACTGCCACCCGCTTTCTTCGTCGATGAAGTAACCGATCTGCTTTCCACCGTAGAGCGTTATCGTTGCGCTGTAAAGAGGATATTGCGGGATGGGAATCATCACTCCGTCATTCGGGCCCTTCAAGAGTGCCAACAACGCAGACTGAACTCCCTTACTTGCCCCGTCGGTTAAGATAATATTGTCCTTATCAGAAGGAATGCCGTCGCGTCGCGTGATGAATTCGGCCACCGCTTTCCGGATGAACGTAATTCCCGCGCTTTGCGAATAAGCCCCTGTGCCGTGGGGATGTCTCCCAAGAATTAATTTCGCTCTCTCGATCACATCGCCAGGAAATAGTTTTCGGGTTTCTTCTTTCAGCAGCAACTCGGGATACTCCACTAAGCTCAAAATCTGGCGGAGGTATGTGAGGGGCTTCTGTTTTAACGCCTGCGGGTTTCCGATATTGCAGTAGATGATCTTCCTTCCCTCAGCCTCAAGTTGCTGAGCTCTGTCAACAACCGGTCCCCGGACCGCGTACTCAGCCTTCAAGAGGTTAGGGTTAATGTCGTTTCTGTTAATCATAGTCGCACCCAATGCGCCCCGGTCTACTTCCCTGACGGCGAAAAGATAATCGTCGAAAACGTTTCTTCTTTGAACAGTTGCCGCGCCACCTCTGAAACATCTTCGATAGTGACGGCATCAATTTCCCGCGAGATCCTATCCAGTTCGGTGAACTCTCCGAAATATAACTCTCCGGTGCCGAGCCGGATCATCCGGGCCGAAGTGCTTTCAAGTCCGAGAAGCATACCCCCCTTCAATTGCGCTTTCGTCCTCTCCAATTCAGTTCTCGGAATTGGTTTCTTCGTGAGGCCCCGAAGTTCGGCGAAAATTAAGTCTAAAGATTTATGGATATGCTTTTTGTCCGTTCCGATGTAGACTCCGAAGGAGCCGGTGTCGCGCAACATATTTAAGAACGAATAGACAGAGTATGCAAAGCCGTATTTCTCGCGGATGTTCTGGAATAACCTCGAGCTCATCCCGTCGCCCAACAGCGTATTGAGAACCAGCGACGGAATCCGGTATTTGCTATGGACGTTAAACCCAACGGTGCCCGTACAGATATGAGCCTGTTGGATCGGCTTCTGAAACTCCCGAACCTTCTTTTTTCCGGCAACGATCTTCCCTGTCTTCTTTTGCACCGAACTCTTCCCTCTGAGAGTGAAGTGCTTTTCAATTAACTCTACAAATCTGGCATGTGGCAAATTCCCTGCGGCGGCTACGACAATATTGTCGGACGCGTATCGCTGACGGACATATTTCAGCATGTCTGCGCGCTTGAAAGAAGAAACATTTCGGGCGGAGCCGAGGACTGGCAGCCGGAGGGAATGGCCGGAGTAAATATCCGTCTCAAAATAATCGTGGATGAGATCGTCCGGGTCATCCTCTGCGTTCTTGATCTCTTCAAGAACTACTTTCTTTTCCTTCTCAATCTCCTTTTCCGGGAAGAGCGGGAATTGGATCAGATCCGAAAGGACGTCGACCGCAAGCTCGGTGAACTCATCCAGCACGCGTGCATAATAGCACGTGTGCTCCTTCGTGGTGAAGGCGTTTAAGTACCCCCCGACCGACTCAAGACTACGCGCGATTTGCTGGGTCGAGCGGTGCTCGGTGCCCTTAAAAACCATATGCTCCAGAAAATGAGAAATCCCGTTCGTCAGCTCGGTTTCATTCTGAGAACCTGTATCAATCCAAACGCCTAGAGAGACAGACTTTACGTGGGGAATTTCTTCGCTGACAATTCGGATGCCGTTGGGAAGGACCGATTTCTGGTAAGTTG
>CAYYHS010000382.1:0-3403 GCA_964471785.1 uncultured Chitinophagaceae bacterium | reverse complement strand
AGTCGAAGTGTCCAATGAGAAAACAATACAAGAATATTTTTGGGAAACGGCACTAGAGCTCTACTGCTGCACTCGTTGTGATGAAGCTTACCGATGCTTGATTCTAAGTCCTATTTCGGCTAACATTCTACCAGCGTAATGCACCTAACCCGATTGTGAATATGTTCGACCTGCTCCATAAACATTTTCAGAAAAGGATCCGCCTCAGCCAAAAGGAGATGAATCTCTGCACCCAGTTCTTCACACCCAAAAAAATTAAAAAGAGACAATTCCTTCTTCAGGAAGGCGAGGTGTGCAGACATCTTGCCTTTGTCAATTCCGGCTGTCTTCGCGAATACACGGTGGATCACAAGGGGGAGGAGCACGTTATTCAGTTTGCGATCAAAGACTGGTGGATTTCCGATTTGAATAGTTTTCTGGGCGGCTCGAGTTCGACGCACAATATCGATGCCCTGGAGGATTCCGACGTATTGATGCTCGAGAGAGAAGCCAGAGACAAGCTGCTCGAAACGGTCCCAAAAATAGAACGCTTCTTCCGTCTGTTGTTGGAAAGTAACTACCTTGCCACGCACAAACGTATCAACGATTCGCTGGCCGCCTCGGCCGAGGAGCGCTACCTTGCGTTCAACAAAACGTATCCCGCGCTTGTCGAGCTTGTTCCACAACACCACATCGCCTCTTTTCTTGGAATCACTCCGCAATCGTTGAGCCGCATCCGGAAGGAGCTATCCCAAAAAAGATGACTGCGGCCTTACCATAGGTTAAGACCATTTCTTACCCTGCGTGAATGCTCAGCAGGAGTCCGTGGTTGTATATTGATGGTGTTCTTAAATCAATAACAACTATCAATACGAAGAAAGGATCTCTACCATGGCACTCTGGAACATTGACCCGACACACTCCGAAGTGATCTTCAAAGTGAAACATCTCGTCGTCTCGACAGTGACAGGGCATTTTAACCTGTTTAATGCAACGATCGAGTCCGAGAAAGAGGATTTTAGCGACGCGAGGATAGCGTTCGAAGCGGATGTCAACAGCATCAGTACAAAAAACGATCAGCGCGACGGGCACTTGAAATCCCCGGACTTTTTCGATACGGCGAATTATCCCAAGATGTCATTCGTTTCAAACTCGGTGAAGAAAACATCCGATTTTGAACTTCAGGTCACCGGCAATCTGATCCTGCGGGGAGTGACAAAAGAAATCACGCTCGACGTCATCTACAACGGAACGGTAGCTGGTTTCGGAGGGATTCAAGTGGCTGGGTTCGAAATTACCGGCAAGTTGAATCGTTTTGACTTCGGTCTTCAGTGGAGTGCATTGACGGAAACTGGCGGGGTAGTGGTAAGCAATGAAGTAAAAATCGAAATTCTTGCTGAATTTAATAAATCGCAGCAACAGTCGAAAGCTGCATGATAGCGTAAGCGAAACTCTCGACTGAGATCATAAGAGTAAGAACAATATTGGGAGACTCCAATGAAAACAACATCACGTAGTTCCACAAGCGCACTCGTCTCATCTATGCTTCTTCTGGCGGTTTTCCTGTTGGCCGGTTGTTCGAGCGGCGACGATCAGGACGTCCAGGCAATGAAAGCTCAATTAAAAAGCTTCATCGCAGAACGGGCGTCAACAGATTCGAGCCTGGTGAAGTTTGATACGCTGGATTTTACGGTCTTCAGCAATCAGGAGTGGACGAGGCTGCATGAAAGTCATGCGAAAGATATTAAGGTCTACTGGCCGGATGGACACATGACGCAGGGAATTGAGAAACACATCGAAGACCTCAAAGCGATGTTTGTCTATGCCCCCGACACGCGGATCAAACAGCATCCGATCCGGTTCGGGGCCGGCAAGTTTACCGCAGTCACTGGCGTATTCGAAGGAACCTTTACCAAACCGATGCCCATCGGAAACGGCAAGTTCATTCAGCCGACCGGCAAAGCATTCAATATGCCGATGGCGACGATCGGTATATGGGAAAACGGAGTTATGGTGGAAGAGCATCTCTTCTGGGACAATCAAACATACATGAGACAGATTGGCTTGGCAAAGTAAACACCTTGTTACGTAGAACACGACAGCCCGGACAACGAAATGTTGTTCGGGCTGTTTGATTTGTACCGGCTGCGTTCTTCGATTGAAGCGAGGATGAATGGCGACCTACGCTGAAAAGATCGTTTTACGTCGGCCTAATTGCTCAGGTCATTGTCAAGCGAAAGAAGTTCGGGGCGGAAAAGAGAGCGAGACTAAATGCATTGAGGAGGAAGAATGGTCCCGAGATATTTTTCCTCCCACCAGACACAATTCAATATGATACCGCGAAATAAATTCTTGTCGCAGTCCCGAAATCGGCTCCGACAATAATTCCAGCTCCTCCACTGTTATTCGGCTGATGTGTTAATGGGATGCGCATGCTTATGCCAAAGGATGGGATTGCAGCGATAACCAGCTCTGAGATCTTATGGTCAAAGCTTTCCGTTAGGTTGACATCGTTAAAATAAGTAAATCGCCCTTCGTTCATTGCCGCGTCGTAATCCTGTGGAAAGCCGTTTGCCGATAGCTTCCGGTCTGCTGTGACTGACGCGATGCGATAAAGCATGCCCACCCGGCCATCAAGCGACATTAGTTTCATTCCGTATCGCCATTCCAGCATCAGCGGGATAGTCGCTCCAATATACGATCCCTGAATGCTGTACGTGTAACTTGCCGTTCCCTGTTGGAGGGGATGGCCGGATGAAGTGCTGTAATAACTAAACGTCGCCACTTGGTTTGAAACCCCTGTCTTAGGGATGGCACCGCGGAGCAGTCCGAATCCTAAATCGAGAACCACAAGGTCATCACCATTTGTCAGACTTCCGAGAGCAATGTTCCACTCGTTTTCTAACCCGTACGTCGAAAAGGACGTCGGGAGTGTGACCAGCTCGTACACCTGGGCCCGGGAAAGAACCATTTTGCTCGTATCGAGCTCGGCGTCGTCAAACGAGTTCTTGTCCCAATTTGCGGACTCATGGCTCCAGAAAAGTTTTACGCTATTCGACCAGTGAGTCACGGTGACAGGCGCCGCCGACGAACCCGATTGATAGATCGAGCTGTCTGTCTGAGCAGTTGCTTCGGCCAGCGTCAATACGCCCGCAAGGATGGAAAGGAGCAATCTTCGTCTCATGAAAATGACCCTCTTTGGTTCATGTGTCATCAGTAAGGTAGTCAATTTCCTTGGGAATTGGCAACTAGGGCCGTTGCTAAGAATAGATCTTGTGTTTTTGCGACCCCTCTCGGTCTCCCCCTTTTCCCCAAGTGATGCCTTCGGCACAGGGGGAGAGGAATTTCCCTCCCCTAAAAGGGGAGGGCTAGGGTGGGGTCAGTTGCTAATCGAAGAAACATTTTCCAAAAATACAATCTTATC
>CAYYHS010000381.1:0-3416 GCA_964471785.1 uncultured Chitinophagaceae bacterium | reverse complement strand
TCCAGGTCATAATTCAGAACGGGATCAATCTCTTCAACCCGAAATCCAAGTTCTTTGAGAGAGGCCGAGGCAGTATCTTCGAAGCTTCCTACACACAACATCTTTGGATTTTTCGCGCCGGCATTTAATCGGACGACACTATCGAACACAAACGCCTGCTGAATGTTCGCGGCAGGAATCTTCCGTTTCATCATACCGGGAACGGCCTCGAACAAGAATTCAATCGCGGGACGATAAAGCTCCCTTGCAGCATTGTCGAGTATCCGGTTGAAACCGGCCGGCTCGAACGAAAGAGGATACATCAATGTCTTCGCAGCAGTGTCGCGTTCTGTTTTCGCGGGACTTGATACTTGAGGATTGCGATCCTTGTTTTCTCTTTGCATCGTTGCGTGACGCATGAACTTTCGGACGGCTTTTCGGAGGAGGCTTGGTCGTGACGGCAATTTCTTTTCCAGAACCGTTTGAACTATTCTTTCGTAGTCCCATACAAGGTTCTCCGTGGACCACTCTCGAAGATACGGTAACAATGGCTCGGTACCATCCGCAATTATTTCTTCGAGTCTCCTGTGTTCCACGCATATAGACGGTATGGTATTGATGATATGCCTGAACATGTTGCTGCGCGTTATTGCGATGGGACGCTTGACGGCAAGCGCATAATCAATAACGCTTGAAATTCCTCTTCCATTGTTCTCTTCATACAGAAAAGCATTGAGCGTGTTCGCCGCCAGAAAATCAAGCAGCCGTTCGTCGTCCATGAAGTCATGATCAACAATTAGCTTGATTCCGGGCTTATCGACAAGTAATTGGCACCGTGCCGCGATCTTCCGAGCATTCGTTCCGTCGGCATCCCCGAAGGTCGCGAACGGAATGTGCAGTTTGATGATGGCTTCATCGAATTCTTCCTGCACCGTTGAAACCAGCCGCTCGAAGCCCTTGCCGGGAGTCCCAAATCCGAAACTTCCTATCGTAGGGATGCTGGGAATATTGTGTGTGTGTTGATAGGTAGGCACTAATCGTCCTGTCTTGAACACAATCGGGTTTCTGAGCAACAGGGTTGGATCGGGCGCGATGTGGTAGTCGAAAAAATGATTTGTCGCCGTGTCGGCGTCATGTTGTGTCACTTCATGAGTGATACTAATATTGGGGATGTCCCTTAATTTCAAGATGTTGTTTCTCAGCCATGGCATGGTGGTAGGATGGTAATTGTAAATAATCGCTGCCGGCTGCGACGTGCGCACAATATCACGGTACTCGCTCACATCGGAACATTCTTTGAAGATGAAGCGGAAAACTTTTGAGCCCTCGAGCACCTTTGCAATATTCAGTCCAAACTGGTGAACGCCGCACTGCCGTTCACGATGCGATAAAAAAAGTATCGTATTGCCGCCCGCGTTGTCCATGTGCTGTCGATTTAGTTATGTGTCTGTTCTTTAATGATTGCGACGGTGAGCAGGGGACATATAAGTTCTCGTCCCCGGTTCAACTTTTTCTAGTTCAACGGGCCCTGGCTTGAAATGCCGAGAAACCACCGCGCGGTAGTCCGGATTCATCGTCCGCGATTCTTCCTGGCGGGAACGTTAATGACGTGCTGCCGCCCCTCCGGCAAAATCAGATAATTGTGTCCCGAGATTACTTTGTCGAATCGATATTCGATCTTTTGTACAAAGTCTATATAGTCTTGAAAAGTGAACCTGAACTCATCTTGGAGAAGCGCCTCGTATTCAAAAACGATGGGCATTTTGTTCCTCCTGATTGTTTTGACAGCACCCTGCATGGCGAAGAGATCGCCTCCCTGAATATCTATTTTCATGAAGCTAATTCTCTCTTTGATCTTCAGGCTGTCAATGGTGAGCGTCTTCACCTCTCTTCCACTTGTTGCATTATAATCTATTCCATAGGCTCCATACGCTCCCCGCTCCTTGAAATCCTGCTCGGGAAAGCGAAGCGTTGTTCCGGCTACATTGTGAACCGCCCCAAAGACGGGAACAATATTCTCGAGACCATTGGCAGAAATATTCTTCTTGAGAATTTCGAAGACAAAGTCGTCGGCGTCAAATGAGTAGACTTTTCCATTACTTCCGACCATCGAGGAAAACAATATGCTCATCTGGCCAAAATTCGCACCTACATCCAACACGCTGGTGTGCGGCGTAACAAAATCTCTTGCACAATCAATAACTTCTTGTTCAAAAACCTCGTTCCTGATGATTGCGTTGGCAACAATGTCCTCATGCGCATCGGTCGGCAGGTAGTATTTTCCCGTTTTCGTATCATGAAAGGTCAGACGTTTCGTCCTGACGGATTTCAGTGGTTTTCTGTACCGGGACACTTCGACACCGAAGAACCTCAACAACGATTTTAGAAAATGTTTCACCATGTTTTCAGCCAATCTGCCTGATTTTGTACTGTGCAAAAACAACGCCGTAATTCACCCCTTGATATCGCGCAAATTCAGACCCTGTTTCCATGATGGAAAAATTGCAGACGTCATCCAACACATCGTAGAGCTCGACGCCGGGATGATTGATGCACATGAGCCATGAGTATTCTCCGGGTAAAATAAATTTAGCCGGAATTGTAATTTGGAACTGCATACTCGGTTGATTTTTGTAATATTTCTCAAGGGGTTCATGAATAGTGAAGACTCTTCTCTTAAATTGGTCGTAGAGGCTGACGGCCAGTTCCAGGGATTGTGACCATCGTGGTACGTTGAGGTTCGCCATCAGGTTAATCTCTTCATCGTAATTGAATTCTCCTTTTTCAGCCAACGACCCGTCAACGTTTTTTACTGAGATAAACTGGTTGGTTTCTTTTGATATGCTGTCCCGTTGAATGTGACGATGTTGTTGGACTCCCTGCTTCAGATAGAAATCGATCGCGAGCGATGTCTTGTCATGGATCATCATTTTCCCTTGATCAAGGACAAGCGTGCTTTCACACAGCTGCGCAATCACACCCATATTGTGGCTGACGAAAAGCACCGTCCGACCCTCGCGTGCGGAAGCCTCCTCCATTTTTCCAAGGCATTTCTTCTGGAACGCAGCATCTCCAACCGCAAGCACCTCATCAACGACCAAGATCTCCGGCTCAAGATGTGCTGCGACGGCAAATGCAAGCCGCATGTACATCCCCGAAGAATAGTGCTTTACCGGTGTATCGACGAATTTCTCGATCTCAGCAAAAGAAACTATTTCGTCGAATTTCCTTATGATCTCGCCTCTCTTCATTCCCAAAATTGCGCCGTTCAAGAAAATGTTTTCTCTCCCGGTTAATTCACCGCTGAAGCCCGTGCCGACCTCGAGAAGAGAGGCAATTCTCCCTTTCAATCGAACACTGCCCTGGGTTGGTTCTGTGATTCGGGAAAGGATTTTCAACAGCGTGCTCTTCCCCGCCCCATTTCGCCCGATAATCCC
>CAYYHS010000380.1:0-3417 GCA_964471785.1 uncultured Chitinophagaceae bacterium | reverse complement strand
TTCCGGCTGCTTCGTCGGTGTTTCTGAGATACGGATAAGACAAGTCCTGCAACTCATAGAACTTTGCGCGAATGAACCAGAGCGCACCATTGTAGATGAAAGATTGAAAGATACCTATGTCTCGCACAATAACTATTTCTCCCGTAACGCGAATTGAAGGTCACGCCAAGATCACGATCCATCTCGACGACCAAGGGATCGTTGAGGACGCTCGATTCCACGTCAATGAGTTTCGTGGCTTTGAAAAGTTTTGTGAAGGGCGTCTGGTATGGGAGATGGGGGGCATCACTTCGCGGATCTGTGGAATTTGTCCTACAAGCCATCTTATCACCTCGGCAAAGGCAGGAGACGAAATTCTCGCCGTTGAAATCCCCGAGACCGCGGAGAAACTCCGCCGGCTCATCACCCTTGCACAATGGCTGCAGTCTCACGCGCTAAGCTTCTTCCATCTCTCTTCACCCGACTATTTGCTCGGGTTCGACAGCGATCCTGCACAGCGGAACATCTTCGGCCTTCTCACGGACCATAAAGAATTTGCCAAGCGTGGAATCCGGATGCGAAAATTCGGCCAGGAAATTATTGAGGTGCTGGGCGGAAGAAAGATTCATACGCCGTGGGCTGTCGCGGGAGGGGTGCGGGAACCGTTTGAAGCTTCAAAAAAAGACTATCTCCTGAACTGGATTCCGGAGGCAAAGGAAACGGCGCTTATTGCGCTCGATGTCCTGAAGAAGATTCATGTGAAATTCGCCAAGGACATACCGAACTTCGGGAACTTCAGGTCTTTGTTTGTTGGATTAGTAGCGAAGAATGGAGCCCTAGAGTACTACGACGGCTTGCTGCGGGTGAAGGATGCGGCCGGGAACACTATTGCAGACAAACTCGACCCCGCCCGATATTTCGACTATTTTGGCGAAGCGTCGGAACAATGGTCCTATCTCAAATTCCCGTATTACAAGCCACTGGGATATCCTGAGGGAATGTACCGCGTTGGTCCGCTGGCGCGGGTGAACAATTGCGATTTTATCGATACGCCGCTTGCTGAGGCGGAGAGAGTTCTCTTCAAGGCAATCGCTGCTGATGCCCTCGTTGTCAATAACTCTTTCTACTTCCACTATGCACGTCTCATCGAGCTCCTCTTCTCGGTGGAAAAAATTGAATTTCTTCTCAACGACCCTGCCATTCTCGGCACGCATATCCGTTCGAAGGCGATGATCAACCGGAGTGAAGGGGTCGGGGCAAGTGAAGCCCCGCGTGGAACGCTTTTCCACCACTATTGGGTGAACGACGACGGTGTTCTTCAAAAGGTCAACCTGGTCATTGCGACTGCACAAAATAACCTCGCAATGAACCGTACGGTGCGCCAGATCGCCATGCGCTATATTGACGGCAAGAAAATTACCGAAGGAATTTTGAACCGCTTGGAAGCCGGCATTCGCTGCTATGATCCGTGCCTTTCCTGTTCGACACATGCAATCGGCCAAATGCCCCTCCACGTTCAACTTCTCAGCGCTCACAACGAAGTCCTTGACGAAGTGAAACGATGAAGAAGACGCTCATCATCGGATACGGCAACACGTTGCGCACGGATGATGGAGCAGGCGTCTGGATTGCGAACAAGATTGCGTTGCTCGATCTTCCCGGTGTAGAAGTGAGAACCTGCCATCAGCTCGGCTTTGAGCTCGTTGAAGACCTCATTTCATTCGACAGCGTCATATTCGTAGACGCTGCCGCTACTGGAGAACCGACCTCATATCGTTTCTGTGTTCCGACTGAGGTGCGACCCTTGGTCTCTGAGCACAATGTCGCACCGGACGCCCTTCAGATTATGGCTTCTGAATTCTTCGGGGCAAAAATTGATATGCACCTCTTTACCGTGCGTGGTGAATCGTTTGAATTCGGTTGGGAAATTTCGCCTCTCGTTCAACAGCGCGCCATCGACGTGATCGACAAGATCGGCGCTCTTCTTCGCCAATCCACCCAAACTGTACCGCAAACAGACTGCATCCTCGGTTAGATCTTGTCGGAGTCTGGATACCTTGGATCGACTCTCACACTGCTGAATATTGTCTCTGAATGTCAAGCCCTTTGTCCAGGCAAAGGGAATCTGAAGAACTGCCTGTAATGAGGTACTTCTCATAGTTTGATCAACTAACGGCACCATATCTGCTCCCGACTCACCTTCCTTCAACTTTTCCAGCGATGCGAAAGGTTGTCAGCGATTCTCATTTCTCGGAAGATCCGGGGTTGAATGCGTCGCTAAATAGGGGATTCTCAACGGCATAGTAGTTGAAGATAATACGACAGCATATATTTGGAAAGCCGCATTCATGCACGAACTATCGATCGCACAGAATATTATAGAGATCATCGGTGAGCACATCCCGAGCGAACAACGAGGTCAGGTCAAAAGTATCAAGTTGAAATTAGGAGAACATGCCGGCGTGGTTCCCGAATCGCTGGAGTTTTGCTTCAGCTCATTGATCGACGGGACGAGCCTCCGTGGTGCCGTGCTGGAGATAGAACGGGTACCGTTTATGGTACTGTGCAATTCGTGTGGAAGATCATCACTCAGTGAAAGTGGAATCCTGTATTGCTCTGTCTGCGATGGCACTGATGTTGTCCTGATATCGGGGAATGAACTCCAGATATCAGCGCTTGAACTCTGGGATGAGGAGAAGGTCGAAGCATGAGTGTGATAACAATAGAACGGAAAATCCTCGAGAAGAACGATGAGGTGGCGAAACAAAACCGCGATGTGTTCTCGCGACATGAAATGTTTGTCATCAATCTTGTTAGTTCGCCGGGATCGGGCAAGACCAGTCTTCTTGAGAAGACGTTAGCCCATCTGCAGAACAAAATTCGGATTGCGGTCATCGAAGGAGATGTTCAGACGGATTTGGACGCGCGGCGTGTCGCTGCATTCGGCGTTCCGGTTGTGCAGATAGTTACGAGAGGCGGATGCCATCTCGAAGCGTCGCTGGTGAGGGATGCACTCCAGTCGATCAACCTTTCGGAGGCTCAGCTTCTCATCATCGAAAACGTTGGAAACCTTGTTTGTCCTGCAAATTACGATCTTGGCGAGGCGATGAAAGTTGTAGTTGCGAGCACAACCGAAGGGGATGACAAACCTTTGAAGTATCCTGCAATGTTCCGCAATGCCTCTGTCCTCATCATCAATAAGACAGACTTGCTGCCATACGTCAATTGCAATCTTGAAACACTAAAGCACAACGCGCTGAACGTCAACCCGGCGCTTACCATCATGGAAACCTCCTGCACCACGAACATCGGAATTGCAGAGTGGTGCGATTGGCTTCTACACAACACAGTACTGAAAACATGAGAGCTAGAGTTCACATCGCGATACGCGGAGCAGTTCAAGGAGTAGGATTCCGGCCGTTTGTTTACCGGCTTGCG
>CAYYHS010000379.1:0-3418 GCA_964471785.1 uncultured Chitinophagaceae bacterium | reverse complement strand
TTCACATTGCGCAGATTGTGAAATCTATTCTCTCATCTCTCGATCTTGAGAACGGCCTCGTTGTCGATTCGATCGAAGGGGACGATATTTATCTGGAAGAAACAAAAGCAAAAGTGGTCCGGGGAAATAACATCACGATCGGGGAGGGATGCGAGATAGGGCTTGTCGAATACAAGGGCAAATATGAGCAAACCGGAAATGCCAAAGTGAGAGAGAACAAAAAGGTTCGTTAACAACAGATCAACGCATAACCCAATGAAAAGACGATGAATTATCCAGCATGGTTCAACGAAATATTGCGATGCCCCGAGATGGGAACGGCATTAAGCCCGGTTCAAGACGGCTATGTTCGCGAAGGTGGTTTGAAATATCCAATCACAGATGGCATTGTATCGATAGTGTACCCACGATCGCTCAAGGGACAGGACGCTCACTTCAACCGTTTCTATAATGTGTTTGCGCCTTTTTATGATCGCAGTGAGCGGTTCTTTGGCAAACTTATCACCGGGATGGATGTGATCGAAGGACGAGAAGATATTGTCTCGCGCCTAAACCTTTCTCCCGGTCTTAGACTTCTCGAGGTCTCACCTGGCCCAGGAGTATTTCAAGAAATGCTTCGGGCACATCTGACCGATCCGGGGGAATTTGTTTCACTCGATTTATCGTTAAGCATGTTACGACAATGTCAGCTGCGTAATCCGAGATTAAATATTTATCTGGTTCATGGAAATGGTCAATTTTTACCCTTTGCTGACGACAGCTTTGACGCACTCTTCCACTTCGGAGGCGTGAATCTCTTTAATGATCCGGACAAAGCTATTCGGGAGTTTATTCGAGTGGTGAAAAGAAACGGAATTGTGAGCTGGGGTGATGAGGGTTTCTCAAAGAGCTACAAAAGCGAAATCAGAAAAAAAATTCTTGCTACGCTAAATCCGGGATTTCTAAAGCCTATTCCGGGCATTCCGGCGACATTGCATGAAGTAAAAGTGCACGAAGTGTATGGAGGACTTGGCTATCTTGTTGTCGCAAAGAAGAATTAGCAAGCTGCGGGCTCGGCCGTCGCTCCCTATTACCAAGTGGAGCGTCACCCGTACAACAAATCTGCCGCAACTTGGCAATCATACATTTTTTATAGATGATTTCGTTGATTTTCGCCAAGAAGTTTAGCATATTTACGCACTTACCCGCCGAACTTTTTCTCCTTGGAATTCGTTATACCATCAACACTTAGCTTAGAAAAACA
This sequence comes from uncultured Chitinophagaceae bacterium, assembly GCA_964471785.1. Lineage (GTDB taxonomy): Bacteria > Bacteroidota > Ignavibacteria > UBA10030 > UBA8401 > JAGVPT01. The sequence continues at coordinate 2,175 of CAYYHS010000379.1, read as the reverse complement.
GCTGGATTATTCTATGTCAACTGAAACACCAAAAACAGATCTTTCATCACTTAGGATTAACCGCAGTGCGGCCGCACCTGCCCCCGCGAATAACCCTAAGAGGCACCTCGTTTTGTACGCTCTCCTCGGGGCTAGCGTCGTTGTTATCGGCCTACTGGTTTTCGGGGGCGGGTTCACAGCAGCCGAGCAGGTTGAGATTGCGACTGCTTCGTATTCTTATCCATCTCAAGCCAACACCGTTCTTACAGCGAGCGGCTACGTGGTGGCACAACGGAAAGCGGACGTCGCTTCGAAGGGTACCGGCCGCCTGGAATATCTCGCGGTAATCGAAGGAGACAAGGTAAAAAAAGGGAGCGTCCTCGGAAGGATAGAGAGCAGCGACGTGGATGCAGCACTCGGACAGGCAAAAGCTTCACTGGATGTTGCGAAAGCGGGGCTGGATCAAGCGAAGGCTGAGCGCGATGACGCGACATCATCTTTTGAAAGAGTGAAATCTTTGTTCGCACAGAGCCTTGCCTCTAAAGCAGATTACGATGCTGCGAATGCGCGTTACCGGAAAGCAATTGCCGGAGTTGTTTCGGGTGAAGCCTCGGTGAAAGTCGGAGAGGCTAATGTCCGATCGGCAGAAGTGCAGATTGAGAACACATATATCCGCGCGCCTTTTGATGGAACCGTCCTGACAAAAAATGCGGATATCGGAGAAGTGATCACTCCGTTCGGTGCGGCAGCGGGTTCGCGCGGGGCTCTCGTCGTGCTCGCAGACATGTCATCGCTCGAAGTAGAAGCCGATGTATCCGAATCGAACATCGGAAAGATCTATTCCGGCCAACCGTGTGAGATCACGCTGGACGCGATTCCGAACCAGCGGTATCACGGAGTCGTTCACAAAATTGTGCCTACAGCCGATCGAGCCAAGGCGACCGTTCTCACGAAAGTCCAATTCGACGACCGTGACGACCGCGTTCTTCCGGAGATGAGTGCAAAGGTCATCTTCCTGAACAAGGAGCTTGAGAAGACGACAGAAAATTCCACACCCAAGATTTCGGTACCGGCTTCCGCTGTCGCGACAAGGGACGGTAAGAAGATCGTGTTTCTTCTCAACGGAGACAAGGTGACTGAAGTCGCGGTCGTTGTCGGCGAGGTCATGGGTAACACGATCGAAATAAAAGTTGGAGTCTCAATCGGAGACAAAGTGGTTCTTCACCCGACTGAAAAACTTTCAACGGGTTCCAAAATTTCTCTCTCGAAATAAAGAGCGGCGCGGACTAAGAAACCATCAACCACTTACCATTTTAAAGCGCTATGGCAGAAGCAATCGTAAAAGTTCAGAATGTCACGAAGATCTACAAACGGGACAGCATGGAGATTCCGGTCCTCCAGAATATTACCCTGGACGTCCCCGATGGAGAATTTCTTGCGCTCATGGGGCCTTCCGGTTCCGGCAAGACTACGCTCCTGAATCTTATCGCCGGAATCGACCGGCCCAACAGCGGCTCATTGACGATTGCCGGCACGGACATTGCCACCCTTGGCGAGTCCGCACTCGCAAAATGGAGGTCGCATCATGTCGGATTTGTGTTCCAGTTTTACAACCTTCTGCCGGTGCTGACTGCGTACGAAAACGTGGAGCTTCCCCTTTTGCTTACAAATCTTTCAAAGAAGGAGAAGCGGGAACACGTAGAGATGGCGTTGAACGTCGTAGGGCTCAGCGACAGGATGAAGCATTATCCTAAACAGCTCTCCGGCGGGCAGGAACAACGCGTGGCGATCGCCCGCGCTATCGTTACCGACCCGACGATCATCGTGGCGGACGAGCCGACCGGCGACCTGGACAAGAAATCGGCGGACGAAATCCTGTCACTCATGGAGCAATTGAACTCGGAATTCAAGAAAACCATCGTCATGGTGACGCACGACCCGCATGCCGCAAGCAAGGCCCACACGATCCGGCATCTTGAAAAAGGCGATTTGCTGGACAACTAATTCGTTCGTGACCTAGGAGCAATCAGCGGATAACCTTTATGAATGTTCTCAAACTTGTTTCAAGAAACCTCTTCCGGCACAAACTCAGGACGTTTCTGACGATTTTGGGTCTGTCCTTCGCGGTATTTGCATTCGGTTTTCTCAGAACAATCGTCACGGCCTGGTATTACGGGGTAGAGGCATCGTCATCGA
>CAYYHS010000378.1:0-3427 GCA_964471785.1 uncultured Chitinophagaceae bacterium | reverse complement strand
GACGATCACGTCAGTAGAACAACACGCATCCATTGCCCGCGATTTCTCGCTCGGGCAAAATTATCCCAACCCATTCAACCCCGCGACAGTGATCGGTTATCAGTTGGCAGTAAACAGTTTTGTGACGGTGAGAGTGTACGATGAGCTCGGTCGGGAAGTAGCAAAACTCGTAAACGGAGAACAAACCGCCGGGAGCCATTCGGTTCGGTGGGATGCTGCAAACTTTTCGAGCGGCGTTTACTTTTATACGCTGAGCGCCGGCAGCTTTCATGAGATCAAAAAGATGGTGCTGATGAAATGATTTTGAGACGCCGTTCGTTTATCCTCTATAGTAAGATCGTTTTGATCGTTGCCCTTACCTGCCTGGTCCAATGGGACTGCAAGAAGGATAATCCTGTCGGTAACTCGACAATCGACACTAAACTTGCCGGCGTTTGGTATAACCAGAGCGACACGGTAGGCATTGAGATCCTCTCCGACGGCACTGTACACAATCTGGATGTCGGCCCCACCGGAATACTTCGCTACGCCACGGTGGATACGATCAATGGAGCGCTCTTGCTAAGAGTCGAATCTGCACGAAGCGGGGCCATATCGATAAGCGGGTCATACATCTCGCGCAAGGTTGATTCCACCTACGTTGCTACCGGAACGTACGCCTTTTCTCCGGACTTCAACACGCTTACACTAACCCTGCTCCTCCCATTAAACGGGAGTTCGCAAGCCACATTTGTCTATATCCGATCGAGCATTGGAGCGAAGGTAGTTTCGTACGATTTGATGGAGCGCGGAAAGGCAAAATCGTATTGGGCGGAAGGGAAGCGAGCGGAGGGATGGTCTTCGTCGGGGTGATCCGCCTTCGGCGGACGACTTTGGCGCCCTTGGCGCCACGCTCTAGCGAGTCCTTTTTGATGGATGTAATCTTGGGCGGCGAATTTTCTTCGTCGGGGTGATAGGATTCGAACCTACGACTTCTTGCTCCCAAAGCAAGCGCTCTAGCCAGGCTGAGCTACACCCCGCTCATAAATTAGGTAACCGTGTTCAGCGAAGTCCCGCCTCTCTTTGGCGGGACTGAGCTACACCCCGAAGGTAAATCAAGGAAACTGTCTTCAGCGAAGTCCGGCCTCTCCTTGGCGGGACTGAGCTACACCCCGGAATTCTTTTCTCGTTTATCAAATATAAGCATTGCCGCCGGACAAAACAAGAATCAGCACAATTTAAGTAGAAGAACTCTAACGGAATGGCCAAACGAATATTTCTGATTCTCGGAGCGAACGGTCAGTTGGGAAAGCAATTCACGAAAGAACTCACCGCGCGCGGAGAAAACGCCATCGCTCCCGACGAGAAGGATTGCGATATCACGAGCTTCGAGACGCTCGCCCGTTACCTTGATACGCTCGGCCCTACTATCGTTATCAACTGCGCAGCCTACAACGCCGTCGAGCTGGCGGAACAACAACCCGACGTCGCCAAGCTTATTAACGGCAAAGCAGTCGAAAACATCGCGACGCTCTGCGGGCGACACAGGATTTTCTTCGTTCACTACAGCTCGGACTATGTCTTCGACGGAAAAAAGGGAGACCTCTATACCGAGGATGATGCTCCAAATCCGCTGAATGTGTACGGCAAGAGCAAACTCTCGGGCGAGGAGGCGGTGCAGAAACATGCGGGGGATTTTCTTCTGTTTCGAACGAGCTGGGTGTTTGGCAATGGACCTCAGAACTTCATCTACAAATTCCGTCAATGGTCGCAAAAGAGCCGCGTCATTAAACTCAGCGCAGACGAAGTATCGGTTCCGACAAGCTCCGCGGACCTTGTGTCAGTAACTCTGGCTTCACTGGAGAAGGGGCTCAAAGGATTGCATCACCTGACAAACAGCGGCTATGCTTCGCGGTATGAATTGGGGAGATATGTCGCTAAAGTGCTTTCGCTCGACAACCTCATCATTCCCGTCCCCATGAGTACTTTCCCCAGCACTCTGCAGCGCCCCGCCTTCACTGCGATGTCAAATGCTCGATTGCAAAAGCATCTCGGTCTATCGATCCGCGATTGGCGCAGCGCGATTGATCAGTTCTTCCAGGAATACCCGCCGCAGTAGGAATCCTTCAAAAGAAAACCGCGAAGGCGCAAAGACAAAACATATCTTCTTCGCGTTCTTCGCACCTTCGCGGTTCATCTTTCAGATGCCGGATACGATTCGTACCCCGCTAATGCCGCCTTCCATCCAGAGCGGATATTTCCTGCAATAAATCCTTCTTGGTGAATCCCGACTTTTTCATCAGACCGACGACAAAACCTTGAAGTTGTTCCCTCGTTTCGTCATCAATTTCCATGCTGGTCATGACAATAACGGGGATCATCTGGGTTTTCGGATTGTGCTTCAGCTGATACGCGACGTTGAATCCGGAAATCTCCGGCATCACCAAATCTAAAATAATGAGATCCGGCAATTCTTCCTGCGCAAGACGAAGCCCTTCCCTTCCGTCCATCGCCTTCATGACAATACATCCCTCGGCCTCAAGAATCACCTCCACGAGATCGATCACCGACCTGTCGTCGTCGATGACAAGAATTTTTGCCGACTGCTTCTGCTTGAACGCAGAGGTTGCCTTGCGTAACGACTCAAGGAGCGCATCCTTCTGTACCGGCTTGACGAAGTAATCAACCGCACCGAGGCCGAAGCCGACATTTCGTTCATCGAGCATCGAGATGATAATCACCGGGATGTTTTTGCAGAGTGGATGCTGTTTCAATTCACGCAGCACCTGCCACCCGTCTTTCACGGGAAGCAGGATGTCAAGAGTAATGACATCCGGCTTCCACTGCTTTGCTTTTTCCAGCGCCTCAATTCCGTTCGCAGCCGTCTCAATTTCATAACCGGCCTCCGAGAGGTAGGAGTGGAGGATTTGTCGGGCGTGGGGCTTGTCCTCGACGATGAGGACGCGCTGCGGAACTGACGAGGGGGAAAGAATACCTGCGATGCCGGCGGCGACGTCCGCCCGGTCGCCCTGAGAATTGATCATCATCGGCATGCGGACGATGAACGTGCTCCCCTTACTTAACTCGCTGACTGCTGTAATCGATCCGCCGTGGAGTTCGACCAGCTTCTTCGTGATGGAAAGCCCGAGGCCGGTACCTTCCTTCTTTTTACTGCCGGCCGCTGTTTGCTGGAATGGGTGGAACAAACGGGGCAGCTCGTCGGCGCGGATGCCAACGCCAAAATCCTGCACACTAAACTCAACGGCGTTTTCCACTCGCCGGATATTGATGACAATTTCCTGTTCCGGGTGGCTGAACTTGATCGCGTTGGTGACGAGGTTGAGCAGGATCTGCTTTAACCTGATATCGTCGGCAACGATGTCGTCGAGCTCGTCGGCGATCGTAATCTCAAATGTCAGTTTCTTCTCCTCCATTTGGGGGCGAAGCG
>CAYYHS010000377.1:0-3438 GCA_964471785.1 uncultured Chitinophagaceae bacterium | reverse complement strand
GTCAAGTATACCGGCGGAGGGTACTCCGGCAAAAAATATTCAGGCAAATCAAAATTTAGATCAAACCGTTCAAGCCGGGGGAACTGTTTTATCTGAATCTGCGTGAAGATCATTCCGCCCACCGGTTGATTGGGATGAGGCAGAGGAAGATACGGGAAGAGGCCTTCCTTCTTTATCGTCTCCGGGGTCAGGCCGGCCAGCTTCTCCCATGTCAATCCGTTCTTCAGTCTGGCTGTCGGACCGACAGGAAGCGGTTTTCCGCCCGACATGGTGACATCGGTTGTTACTTTCCTGGAAAGATCGTAGCGCACGTTGAGCAAGTCCAATTGGCGTTTCATCACAACTGCCTTTTGAGACTTATCCTGCGCCATGACCTTTTCAAACGGTTCTTCGATGACCGGCGAATAACTTGATTCTCTTTTCTGTTGGTCGATGGAGGGGATCGCTCCGACAAAAAATGAGGCCGCGACAACGAACAACCCGATAACGTATTTTCGTGCATCTTTCATGGCTTCACCGCTAATTGATATGATTCTTTCACAATGAACCCGATTCGATAAACCCGAATTCTTATTCCAACTCAGGCCCTTCTTTAAGATTTGAGAAAGGCAAGCACATCTGCATTGAACTTATCTTTTTGTGTATGGGGCAGCCCATGCGGCGCTCCCGGATAGACCACCATTGTTGAATTCTTAATATGCTTAGCAGAAGCGTACGCCGAAGCCCCAATCGGAACAATCTGATCGTCATCGCCATGTATGATGAGAGTCGGCACGTCGAACTTCTTTAGATCATCGGAGAAGTCTGTCTCGGAAAAGGCCTGAATGCAATCGAGCTCATTCTTGAGCCCTCCCTGCATGCTTTGGAACCAAAACGCGTCGCGGAGGCCTTGACTGACTTTTGCTCCCGGCCTGTTGGCGCCGTAGAACGTCGTGGTGAGGTCTTGGAAAAATTGCGAACGATCGGCGGCCACGCCGGCTCTGATGCCGTCAAAAACATCCATCGGCAGACCGGCAGGATTAGCATGCGTCTTGAGCATCAGCGGAGTAACCGATCCCACCAGTACGACTTTCGCGACACGCCTGGTGCCATGGCGACCGATGTAGCGTGCCACTTCTCCGCCCCCCGTTGAGTGACCGACTAGCGTCATGCCTTCCAGATTAAGCGATTCGATAAGTTCCGAAAGATCGTCGGCGTATGTGTTCATGTCGTTGCCATTCCAGGGCTGGCTCGAGCGGCCGTGACCGCGACGGTCATGGGCAATACACCGATAATCGTTTGAAGCCAGGTACACCATCTGACTTTCCCATGCATCGGCACTGAGAGGCCAGCCGTGGCAGAAAACAACCGGCTGCCCTGAGCCCCAATCCTTGTAGTAGATTTCTGTTCCGTCTTTCGTGGTGATCGTGTTCATGGTAAAGCTCCTTCATTGTATGAGATCCGATTCCTGGTGATGTTGGCTTAGGCGGCACTGTCGATCTCTTTTCCAATGGCGACTGAATTTGCCGTGTTGAAATATCCTGTCTTCACTCAACGCTAACCTTTTCCACCTCTTTCAAAATCCAACAACATTGCCCACGCCGCTGCGAAGTGCAAACCAAGTAAACTCCATAAAATACTCATCCCGCTGACGCGAATGTTTTACTTGACCTATCTTCATCGCGCCGGATTTATTCGGCACGTTGTTCCGCCGGAATTTAAAGGTGTTGGCAATGAAGGAAGAGGCGAGGTCAAAAATGCCTTTTTCGCTCCCCGTGTACTTGTTGACGACTGCAAATGTCAGATCTCTGTAGACAACCCGCACTGTCCCGCTGGCCTGTCCCGAAACAACAGAGATCCCGAATGTCGCCTCATCGAGAACCCCCCTCTTGAGACGCATCTGCTCACCCGCCTCAAGAAACGCGTTGAGGGCGTCGACATTCATTTTGCTAAGTGAACCGGAGTATTCATACGAAAACTCCTTCGTTGAGACCGGAATGGACATAAGCACTTTCATTGTCCCGGCCTTCATAAATCTTCCTTGTGCATGAATAACGACTGCTGCATCACCGTTGCCATGATTCGAAATTCCTTCTGCGGAGGCCTGAACGCTGTCAAACGTTATCACTCCTGGCACTGAACCGAGCCTCATCCTCTCCCCATATTTCAGTTCCCCGTTGATGATAGTCAGATGAGACACGTTCAAAGGTTCTTCAATCGAAGCAAGCATTTCATTTGGCATCAGAGGCGGCGTGTTCTCGAGATATGGTTTATCCTTATTAAGCAAAATGTCGAGCACGACATCACGAATCTGGACGGAGCGGACGCGGCAGCCCTTGCTTTGCAGCAATTCGAAAATTGCAACACCGTTTGCTTTGGCATGTGGAACGACAAGGTGGTACCGTGTTCTTCTGATATTGCTTTCCGCAAAAAACTCCTCATCGTTTCTTTGAGGTTGAAGGTTAACGGAGCTAGCTATTATTTCTGAATCCGGCACGGACACATGCAGCGTTCGGCAAAACGCTGTATAATGCGACGGCGAGAAGTTCACCCTGACCTCTTGCGCATCGATGTCGGCGTCGGCAAAATCCTTAAGAGCAAGTTTTCCTCCCCAGAGAAGATGGAGCCACGAGATGCCCCCTACGGAAAACCTCCTCATGCTGCCAGAGAATGTTCCGTCGGCCCGGCGAAGCTCAACTGCCTCAATGCCAAATCGGTTCTTCAACACGCTATAGTCCATGTCGCCGACGTGCATCGTATATTTAGGATACGCTGCGGCAAATGCTTCAGTGATCTTTGGCTTGACAAGCCTGTTCACGAGCGGATCAACGAAAAGGAGCAAAGCTACTGCCAGGACGAGCACTACTGTTCCGGCAATAATACCGCCATATGCCGCTGATCTCGGCAACGACCGCCGTCGTGGGTGTTTTGACGTATCTTCGTTTTTCATCTGATGTATCACCTGCTTTCTTTACCAAAATCGCGGCCCGCCGCTCCTTCATCAAAGGGGACAAAGAGAACGACAGAAGGCGGGACCGCTCAAAGCAAACTCGCAAAAGCTCCAACTCCGGATAATATGATCAGGATGGCGGCAATTCTGTTGACCCATCTCATCCCGCCTGAGTCCAGTTTTTTTCTGAACAATGTCGCAACGAAGCCAAGGGTCAAAAACCATAGACACGAACCTGCAAAAACTCCCGTTACAAGGATGTACGCTGAAAGGAAAACCAGCTTATGTCCGAGGCCAAAAGCAGCGAACACGGCAACAAATGCAAAGATGGTGACCGGGTTGGTAAGTGCGAGCAAAAAGGCCGTGCTGTACGATCTCAAGACTCCTTTACTGTCTTGGGGGACGATTGGAGCCTTGGGCTTAGCGAGATAGGTCTTTATTCCGAGAAACAATAGTAATCCTCCTCCAACCAGACGAAACCAGAAGTGCTCGCTGGCAATCACGTCGGA
>CAYYHS010000376.1:0-3443 GCA_964471785.1 uncultured Chitinophagaceae bacterium | reverse complement strand
TGCCAGAATTGCTCTCAATCCGGGCGAAACTAGGACGGTGATGTTTGCGCTAACCAGGGAGAAGCTGGAGGCGTATGATTTGGAGATGAAGAGAGCCGTACAGCCTGGAGCTTTTGAGGTTATGGTCGGGCAAAGTTCCGTTGAGTATCTGCAAGGTATTCTGACCGTGAAGAAATGATCTTCCTTCATCTATTGTTCCAATTACCTAAGGCGTTCAAATGAAAAGAGATTTTTTTCGATATCTGCCACTCTTGCTTTTACTGTCTTGCCTTCAAAGCGCAGCGATGCATGCGCAAGTTGTTGAGATCAAAAATGGCGCCGAGTTGAATACCCCTGCGCTAAATGTGCGTGTACAGTTCTACGATGATAACATTGTGCGCGTCTTGAAATGGACTCCCCGCGGGAGCTCCGAAAAAATAAGCTTGGCGGTGATTAGAGATTCCGTTGAGGATCTGGGAATCAAAGTAGAGCGGATCAACGGTGCAGTTCTGATGACTTCATCAAGAATCGCAGTACGGCTTTCGACGGAAAACGGCGCCATTGAATATTTGTCCAAGGGCGGCAGCGCTATTATCCTGCGAGAGCAAGGGAAGGCATTCTTCAAACCGGTTGTTTACTATGGCGATTCGGGGTTCACTGTTCAGCAGCATTTTCAACTGACGGCAGATGAGGGTGTGTACGGGCTGGGGCAATTCCAGTCAGGGGCTTTCAACTTCAGGGGAAAGAAAGTAGTACTGGTGCAAACCAACACCGCAGACGCAAACCCTTTTCTCGTTTCAACCAGGAATTACGGAATTCTCTGGGACAACTACTCCAAAACGGTGTTCGAAGATAACGCCAGCGGATGTTCACTCTGGTCGGATATCGGCAACAACATCGATTATTATTTTGTGTACGGCAAGAACATGGATAGCGTTATTGCCGGCTACCGTGAACTTACCGGCAAAGCCCCTATGTACGGAAAATGGGCGTACGGTTACTGGCAGAGCAAAGAGCACTACAAAACTCAATCCGAAGTGTTGAGCGTTGCGGAGAAATATCGCGCGCTGAAGATGCCGATCGATAACATCATCCAGGATTGGGATTATTGGAACGGGGCGGCCAACTGGGGCGGAATGTTTTTTGACAAAAGCCTTTATCCCGACCCCAAGAAGATGTGCGACAGTCTTCACGCCATGAATTTCCATATCATTATTTCCATCTGGCCCGCGCTGGGTCCGAATACCCCTGTGTATGCGGAGATGGCGAAGCACGGTTTTCTGTACAAGCCGGTCGGGTGGGCGGGGTTCAAATACTATGATGCGTTCAATCCAGCCGCTAATAAAATCTATTGCCGGTATCTTACAGACGGACTTTACTCCAAAGGCCTCGATGGATGGTGGATAGACTCCCCCGAGCCTGACGTTGTGAATGCAATGACGACTGAATCGAGCGAATACGAATTGAAAAAAATGGGGAGTAACTTCCTTGGTTCGTGGGCGCGGTACCTGAACGCGTTCCCGCTCGCAATGACGACGGATGTCTATAAGAACTGGAGAGAACAGACATCCGAACGGCGGGCCTACATCCTGACGCGATCCATGTTTGCCGGTCAGCAGCGAAATGCGGCAACGACATGGACGGGCGACATCGGAGCCAGCTGGGATGTCTACCGCAAGCAGATTTCGGCCGGATTGAATCATTGCATGTCGGGAATTCCGTACTGGACGTTTGATATCGGAGGGTTCGTGCTTGGCGCGTATGAGGGTGTTTTCACAAATGGCGGGAAAGATCCGGCTTACCAGGAATTGTATGCACGCATGTTTCAGTTTGGCGCCTTCAGTCCTATTTTCCGGTCTCACGGATCGGAAACTCCCCGCGAAATCTGGGAGATGGGCGACTTCACTGCGCCGATCCTTAAGGTTGACAGCCTGCGGTACCGCCTGATGCCCTACATCTATTCGTTGGCCTGGATGGTGACGGATAAAGGTTACACGATGATGCGCGGGCTCCCGATGGATTTCTCGGCAGACACAAAAACGTATTCCATCGACGATCAGTACATGTTCGGTCCATCGCTCATGGTCTGTCCGATAACGGAATACATGTACCATCATCCGCCCGAATCGAGCGTATTGATCGGCCCCGAATATTTTAAGACCGACGACGGCAAGCCAGGATTACAGGCATGGTACTACAAAGATGCCGGGCGGAAAATCCTCAGCAGAGAAACGATCGACCCAAAGATCGACCTGATCTGGTATGCCGGGCGTCCCGAGTATGCAACCGATTCAATGTATGCCATCCAGTGGAAGGGAAAACTCGTTCCCAGAGAAACCGGCAAGCACCAGTTTCATCTGGTCAGCTACGATGCCAAGCGGATCATCCTTAACAACGATACACTTCGCATTGTTTATACGAGCGTTGAGCAATATACAGAACCAGTCGATCTGGTTGCGGGAAAAGAATACAAACTCGTTGTTGAAACGGAAAACAACTCCACCGGCGCGGCACGCATGCGTCTTTTCTGGAAAACGCCGGCGATCTTCTCCAAGGAGGCGGTGAAAGAAATAAGAGAAAAAAATAGAGAAGTATATCTTCCGGAAGGCCAAAACTGGTACGACTTCTGGACAGGAGAAACTATTGAAGGCGGGAGGACAATCAAGGCAAATGCGCCGATCGACATCATTCCATTGTTCGTGAAAGCGGGATCGATCATCCCGATGGGACCATTTCTGCAATACTCGACAGAGAAACCGGCAAATCCGATCGAGTTGCGCATTTACTCCGGTGCCGACGGTACTTTTACTCTTTACGAAGATGAGAACGACAATTACAATTATGAAAAAGGAATTTACTCAACGATTGAGTTCACATGGAACAATGAAAAAAGCCTTCTTACAATCTTCGATCGCAAAGGTAAATTTCCGGGAATGCTAGGGGAGCGGACGTTCAATGTGGTTCTTGTTTCCCATGGCCACGGGACAGGTCTGGCAAGCACTAAACAGGACAGCAAGCTTGTCACTTATCGAGGAAAAGAGATCCACATAACTCTGCGGTGAGAGAAATTAATCTCCGCAGCAAGTTGTTTTCGATAGTCTTCAAACGGGGGCAAAGAAAGATTAGTTGCACACGCTCGCCCCTTCAAAGAACCGAGCAGGATCTCAGATTGTCATTCCCGTCCTATTAGAAACACGGGATAGACTCCAGCGGGAATCCAAACATTGCGTTTTCGATCTCAGAATGGATGCCCACCGGAGAGCCTGCCCCGCGCCCTGACGCGGGGTGGGCATGACATGCTTCTATACACACTGCGACACTGCTAAAAATTGAGATGCTCAACACGCCGCAATGTATCAGAACCGAGATATGCTATTCAGTCCTCCAGCCGCCCTTAAATCCACACGTGAAAAATCACGCCAAGCTGGCCTAGGCAGATGAAATTCATTTCGGATTCGACATTG
>CAYYHS010000375.1:0-3458 GCA_964471785.1 uncultured Chitinophagaceae bacterium | reverse complement strand
AAATAGTGCAAAACCCTATCCAGAAATGCAGGAACGGTCGACAGACCGTTCCTTGGTCAGGCACGGAGGATCATCCGTGCCTATATTTTCAGGTTTTCGGAATTGTTCTTATCGGCTTCCCATCGGATCGGATTGTTATCGATGTACCGTCTCACTGCCTGCAATTCCTTCTCGTTCCGGACAATTCTGTCATGGAATCGTGACTGCCAAACTTCAATCCCGGGCGACAACTGCCGTGCTGCTCTCGTTACGGCAGCTTTGAAACTTCGCACAACGATCGACAGAGATCTGATCTGCGGCTGAAATTTTAACACGGGTTCGAGATTTGATAGAATCTCAGGCTCATTTTCCAGCAGGAGTATTCCATGGACGTGATCAGGCATCACGACAAAAGCATCGACCTTTGCATACAGAGTTATTGAAGGAATCATCATCCAACATTTTTGAACCGTAGCTCCTATTGGTGACAACGCCATCTTTCCTTCAACAATTTCGCCAAAATAGTGGGCCCTGTGCTTAGAAACGATAGTGATGAAATAGTAACCTGAGCTGGCATAATTATAGTGGGGAAGCCGATACTGTTTGTGTTGTTTGTATTTCATTTTCGTTCGAACGGGCGACAGACCATTCCTCGCTTAGGCACGGATTTTTATCCGTGCCTACATTTTGGATTGCTTTGTTCGTGGAAGCGATAGGGATAAAATGGCTTCCTGGGTTGGCGTGATTAAAGTGGGGGAGGCGATACTGCGTGATTCGTTTGTATTCCATTTTTGTAGAAACGGTCGAAAGACCGTTCCTTGTTGAGGCACGGATTGTCATCCGTGCCCACATCTTTGTTCTTGGAAGGGAGCCCGATAAAGTGCTATTCTGGGCGAAACAGTTCAAGCGGGGGAGAGTTTAATGCCATTGGCGTTTGCAGGTCATTTCTGTGGGAACGGTCGAAAGACCGTTCCTTGTTGAGGCACGGATTTTCATCCGTGTCTACTTATTGAAAATGCACTATGTTTAGTTTCTCTTTTCCAACTTCACCTTCAACGTCAGCTTATCGTTCCCGCGCTTCACTATTACTTCAACCTCATCTCCCGGTTTGTACTCCTGGAGCGCGTACGTGTAATCATAAATATTCTTGACGTCGAATTTCCCGAACTTAACGATCACATCTCCGCCTAGCAAGCCGCCCTTAGCGGCGGGACTGTTGTCCCTTACGGCGGTGATTTTCATTCCGTCGGCCGATTCGGAAAAATCCGGCACGGTACCGACGTAGACCCGATATCCGCGCGAATCCCCTCCGGAGCTGTTTGTCGTTTGAGTCTTAAGATAGTCGGGGCGACCCAGATGATCGTCAATGTCGACCGCGATGTTATCTATATAATTGAGCACAGACGCTTCACCGTCATAATTGATCTTCTCGGATATATCCGTCGGTTTGTGGTAGTCTTCGTGGATCCCGGTAAAGAAGAAGAGGATCGGAACGTTTGCGCCATAGAAGGAGGAGTGGTCGCTGGGCCCAAACCCGTCTTTGACAGTTTTCAGGACGAACGCTGAGTCCTGATTGTAGTGTGTGAGCAGCGAATCCCACCGCGTGGAAGTCCCGGTTCCCTGAACCGTCAGCGTCTTATCCTTCAACCGGCCCACCATGTCGAGGTTGATCATCGTGATGGCGTTGCGGAGTGATACACTTGGGTGTTTGACGTAGTACTGCGATCCGAGGAGGCCCTCTTCTTCACCCGAAAAAGAGATAAAGAGGATATTTCGTTTCAATGAACTTCTTTGAGCGGAAAGTTTCCGGGCGAGTTCGATGATGCCCGCCGTTCCCGACGCATTGTCGTCGGCCCCGTGATGGATTTCCACTTTATCCGGAGCCAGGGAACCTTCGCCGCCCCATCCAAGGTGATCGTAATGCGCGCCGAGGATAAGGTATTCAGCATTCGTCGTGTCAGTGACCCGCAAGAGACCGACGACGTTTGCAGAGCTATCTTTCATTTCAACGACATCGGACGAAAGCGAGAGATCGATGTCGGGGACAACAAGTGACGCCGGCTTCTTTGTCGCGTTGATGAGGGACTGAAGCGAATCGACGGAGGGAGCTGCGTGTCCGAACCAACCATCGATCGCAGCGCGCGTGATGCTGAAGACCGGAATGCCGCTGTTGCTGAAAGAGTTGTCATACCGCAACGTCTGCAAAACGTCCGACGAATCATCTGCAGCGCCGGTGACAACGAGAAGCGCTTTTGCCCCTTTTTCGCGCGCTGTCAGCGTCTTATACCGCAAGGGCAGGTACTTGCTGAACTCCGAATGAGGATTGTCGCCCGCAGGGGAGAAGCGCAACACGAGAACAATCTTGTCCTTCACATCGACTCCGGCATAGTCATCATAGTGAAGATCTGCAGAGCTTATCCCATATCCAGCGAAAACCAGCTGACCCTTCACCTCCCCGTTTGACGAAAAGGCGAGCGGGCGGAAATCCTTATTCAGCGAGTAGGAAGTCTTGATTTTCCCGTTGGAGGAAGAGAGAGAATTGTTGTTCCCCAGCTTCACTCCTGCGGTAAAGACGAAACTCTGAAGATATGATCCTCCTTCCCCGAGCGGAAGGAGTCCGATCGAGGAAAACTGTTTAGCGATGTATGCGGCCGCCATCTCGGCTCCCTTGCTGCCCGCTTTTCTTCCTTCCAAAGCATCCGAAGCAAGGTAACCGATATGCTGATGGAGATATTGTGCCGTTGAATCCCCAAGGGCAAACACGTTCGCTGTGGAGAGACACAGGATGATCATCGTTAGAAATTTCTTCATTTCATCAACCTTTCTTAAAATGTTGTGCATCGAAGCTCTTTCCCGTGAGATGTTTCGATTCGTCCGATGCAAGGTATACAAACGCGTCGAGGATTTCCTCCGGTTTGCGAAGCGTGCGCTGATCTTCATCGGGGAATGCCTGATGCCGCATCTCCGTTGCAACGGCGCCGGGGTTGATAGCATTCACCCGAATATGTTTTGATCGTAGTTCTTCTGCAAGTGCTTGAGTGTACCCCTCGGTTGCGAATTTCGAAACGCCGTACGCCCCCCAGTTCGGTTTCGCAACTTTCCCGACTGAAGAAGAGATGTTGATAATGGAGCCGCCCGACGGGTTGAAAAGTGGGAGGGCGTGCTTGGTCATGTAGAAGAGGCCATCGAGATTGACGGAGAGGACTTTGGCCCACTCCTGTGAACTATAATCAGCGAGAGGTACCCGGGGACCGAGGAGTCCGGCGTTGTTCACGAGGATGTCGATAGCCCCGAAGCTGGATTCACACTGCGAAAGAAATTCCTTCACCTGCGATTCGTCGGAGACATCGGTCTGCTCGAAGATGGATCTTCCCCCCGCAGCCATTATCTCCAGGCTCAGATTCCGAAGCTGTTCCACGTGGCGGGCGCATAAACAGACGACTGCCCCCTCGTGCGCAAATCGTTTTGCGGCTGCTCTT
>CAYYHS010000374.1:0-3471 GCA_964471785.1 uncultured Chitinophagaceae bacterium | reverse complement strand
CTTTGGCCAATTTTGCGGGATGCGTCACGACTCCGAACTCTTGTGTAGGGTAGAAGTCTAAATAGGGAAAAGGCCAAAGATCTGGCCTCTTTCCATTTTCTTTTCGAAAATATGAGCTTTGGTATTAGTCTCCGTCTGCCTTTCGGTTTCTAGCCAACATTGAAAAAGGGGTATTGAACAAAAACACCCCTTCGCAAAGTGTCCTCAACGAGATTCTCCGCCAAATGCGGATGCGCCTCCGGCGCAGAACTCGCATTTGAACAAAAAAGCCAGAACCTCATCGGCCCCCACATTGTCTAAATTCGTTTTTCTTCTCTCTTACAGTAGTGTCTCCAACGAGGGGTAAGGAAAAGGTACACTTTGAATTCCATCTTCACAAAATTGTAGAATTCGCATTATAGGCTTAGATATCTTGCCGAAAAGGGACACCCGAAGCGACAAATCTGAGGCGAACTCGAATTTATTGAATAGCTAAAACTGGTTCTGCTTCCCTACACATTTCGGTCTAAAACTCCCTGGATTTGAGGTGTTTAGCACTCGCATTTTTTTTTATATTCGCTATTGACAATAATTTCCCTTTTTACGAAGTTTGCATGGGGTTGGCGGGGATACATTCCTGATTCACATGCAATCCTATAAACATTCTCCAAAGATGAAAACAGCATAATTCGTTTTGTTTGTTATGCTTTCTTTTTGTGTGCTCACTTTATAAAGGAGTCGTCTCTTGTTCCACCGCAGAGCACGCCAGATACTCCAAACAATTACTTTACCATTACTAAATTTAGCTTTGGTGGAGGAAAAAGCTCCAGTTACTTTGACGAAGCTGCAACCATGGCTCTGATACTCTTACCGACTTATTTTCTCCTGTACGGACAGGAAGCTCACAATTCCAGAATTCCATGAAAACACACATACGGAAAGGAGCACCTATGAAAACAATCTTACGCGTTTCACAACTCTCGTTGATGATCGTGTCTTGTCTGCTGGCAGCAGAACCTATGCTTGCGGACGTTCCGGTCGGAACGACGAACATCGCCACTTGGTCCGGATCATTTTTTTGGCAAGCGACAGGCCAGCCGATGGCCGGTGTCACTCTTACCATGCATGCAAAAATAAACTATGTTTGCGTCTATCCACCCTCGGGTGGTGGTGGGACTTTCCCGGGGGGTTATGGGACCACACCTCCGCCGGATCAGTATCCGAGTGCGACGATATCGAGTACGGGAGCTGTGACAGTAGCCTGCACATATGTGCAATACAACGGACCGTATTATGATCCTACATTTGGAACCTATTACGTGAGAGGTAGCTTTGATCATTGGATTGGCCCGGGATGGCCGAACCTGACACTCACGCAGACCAATTCCAGTTATTATTTTGCCAAGCTGACTTCCTGGACCCAGGGATCCGTATCCGTTACTTTAGAATCTGTGAACCGCTATTTGAGGGCAATGTACAATGGCTGCGTTCTCCCGCACGAGATCAGCGGAACATGGAACAGCACCCCGAACTATTTTAGTTATACATTGACAGCCGGCCTTCCGCAAATCGCTTTTTCTTCTTCCAATCAAAAGATCCGCCTTACGTACCCGTTCTCAGGCCGCGCCAACTATT
Organism: uncultured Chitinophagaceae bacterium; assembly: GCA_964471785.1. Taxonomy (GTDB): domain Bacteria; phylum Bacteroidota; class Ignavibacteria; order UBA10030; family UBA8401; genus JAGVPT01. The sequence goes on along the minus strand of CAYYHS010000374.1, from coordinate 1,857 downwards.
TCAACAGCTCTACCTATCAAGGTTACAATGGCAGTGTCTCCGGCAGCATTCAAATTGCGCTTCAACCCGCCATCAAGTCCTATCCGGATGGTTCGATAAAAGTCGGGATTGATCTTTCGTCGATTTCGCTCGGGGACTCGATGACTATTCAGTCACCCTCAACGTATGCGAGGCAACTTCAATATACCTTGAACGCGAGCGATTTCAAGAGCAAACTCTTCCCCGTCGATTCATTCTTTCCGATCGCCGAACCTATCGTGACACAAAGTACGTCGGCATCTGTCATGCAGTTCGTTGCCGACACGACCGTGGCCTCACCGATCTCGATCGCTCAAAGCCAGCTGACGATTTATACGAGACTCGGCGTCGCAATTTTATCCCTGCCTAACTGAGGAGACTAACCATGAAAAAATCCTTGCTATTTTTGCTCGCTCTATCTCTCCTGGCGAACCATTCATTACTCTATTGCCAGGATGTTGTTATGAATATTAATGGACAAACGATAACGCAGCTCTTTCAACAAGCGTGGGCCCTCGAAAAAGATAACATTGCGTTTCAGATCGAAAGCAGGACAGGGTATGCGACGCAATCAATGAATGTAGCTCCAGCAGTCATCTTGTCGTCTGGGGGTAATAATACAATTAACTTTTCAGTCCCATCTTTCAAGGCGTTTACCATGTTTATTCCTGCATACGTTTGCAATGTTACGCCTACGGTATCCGTCACGATGAGCGGCTCATTATCCCTTACACCGTTTACCAACAAACTTGTCCTTACGTCGGTGAACGTCGTGGGGAGTGCAAGCACAGACGCCTGTTATGACTTTTGGTCCACAACAGCCTCAATCGTAAATGCATTCAGCTTCTTGGGATTCAATCAAATGACCATTCCTCCAACAACCTATATGTATTCATTTTTTGCAGGTCTATCAACAAACTTGCCTGTGATGAATACTCCGTATCCTATGGTCCTCAGTAGCTTGCAGTATCAATCGCCAAACATTGTCGCTTCGTTCTTGATTGGCACTCCCCCCGAAGTGACGATTTCCGGCCCGACAAATGTGTATAATCCCTCGACGAAAGGGTATTCAAATGTTTATACATGGACATCGAGCGTTATCGGCGGCGTTCCACCGCTGAATTACACCTGGAATAGAGGAGGTACGAACAGTCCAACGTACACGGAGAAATTTGGATTCAATCCTAGTTCCGGATCCACACAGTACACGCTCTCTTTGCAGGTGGTTGGTGCATATAACCAGACAGCTACTTCCGCCATGACAATTACAGAATGGTATGGGACTCCTCTAGCTAAGTCGCACGAGGCGATACCGGGTGATTTCGGTGTCGATCAGAATTATCCAAATCCATTCAATCCCACAACACAAATCAGCTATCAGTTGCCGAAAGCATCTTTTGTGACATTAAAGATCTACGACATGCTTGGACGTGAGGTCGCCACACTCGTGAATGAACAGAAACCGGAGGGATATTACGAGGTGACATTCGATGCAACGAAGCTTTCGAGCGGAATGTATATCTCCAGTTTCACGGCTGGTGATTTCACTAGGACGCTGAAAATGATATTGATGAAATAGTATCACTCATTCTTCACCTATTCTACAAAAGGCGGACAAAGTGTCCGCCTTTTGTATTTCACGCTCCCGGGTGACTTACCGTTTTTGCATTTTTCAGGGGAGGGACCAATGAGAAAGGATTGGCCTGTATTTAGGCTCAACGGATTTTCATCCGTACCTGCAGTTTCCAATTTTTGGTCGCGCAAGATTGAAAATTCTTTATAAAGCGGAAACCATTTTTTTCGAGAAACGGCAGTCTCCTAAGGGTTCGAAGATAAATG
>CAYYHS010000373.1:0-3481 GCA_964471785.1 uncultured Chitinophagaceae bacterium | reverse complement strand
GTAAGCTCGTCTCCAACACCGTCCGTTTGAAGTCGCCGAACGTCGGCGCAACGGTTCCCGAAATCCTAAACTTGTCCTTATAAAACTTGTACCGCCCGTTCAGAGTGATGGTGGTGTAGTTGAGCGACATCGACGAGGTCACGATCTTTGCGACACCGCCTACGGTGTCGACGGTGACTTTTGGGATTGTGTTCAGACTCATCGAGTAACCGACCGACGTTTCAAGGGGAAATCTATGGACGGTGTTCACTAACAGAAATGCGTTTAACCCCTTCACGTCTTGCTTCTTGGGCGTATTGTCTATCTTGTTGGAAATGTCGAAGCTAAGAGTTGCATTATGTCTACCCCAGTACGAAAAGTCGTATGTCGACTGGACGAAGTAGCGATTCGTGTTATCGTCGATAGCTTGTGCGGCTACGTTCGCGATGGAATCGTGCGGGTTAATCGGGTTGAGTTCGCCGTTCCTGCCGTAGCCGACGGTGAAATTCGGCATGTTCGACGTCGGGTAATACGAGACAGAGGAATTGAAGTTTGTATAGGTCGTCGTGAGTTCGACTTTGCCGCTTGATGTGAGAATTGTGTCACGCCCGGATGTGTTGTCCTGCAGACGCTCGAAGCTCCCTGTCAGGAATACGCTGTTTTCCATGAGCCGCACGCGGTCAAAAACGTTGAAGCCCTTGACGTCCCTCCGCAACGCTGTCGTTCCGACGGAAATGTAGTCCGCTCCATGATAGAGGTACGTCCCCTTCAGATAGTTCCCGAAATAATCCATCGCGAGCCCCGTCTCATAAACCAGTGCCGTCAGTCCCGGCGGGAGAGGCTGAAGGTTCCCGTTGAGCGTGATGACCTTGGCCAGGTAATTCGTCCCGAATTTCTTCAGGAGATTCTTTGTCGAGCTGGTCAGTTTTGAAGTGTCGATACTCGCGTCGGTGAAGGGAGGAGCCGAGATATCAACGTTATTCAAGCTGTATGACGTCTGGCCGGTCAGTTCGAAGTGGTGGTTGTCGAACGCCACAATCATGTCTGAGCCAACGACAACGTTCTCTTGCGGCTTAACGACGGTATCCGTATTCGAAAAACCGTCTTTGGAGTGCAAGTAAGTGAAACCGAGCTGGAAATTCTCTCCCTTGCCGAAACTCGGCCGAACTGCCGTTAAACTCCGTTCGAGCGTCGTGGAAGATACCCCTGCACTCGTATCCATGTCGACCCGACGCAGGACCTGGCCGCTCGCATAGTCGACATTGAATGCTCCTAGCAAAAGATCCGCGGTAACGCCGCGCAGACGCCTTCCATCCATAATCGTCGTCGGGAAAACTGGATACACGTCCCCAAGACCGAGTTTGGCGTATTTTGCGTCGATGCCAAGAAAATAACGATCCTGCGGCTGTCGAGTGCTCTCTTCCTCCGAAGTCAGAAAAATATTTCCGGTCGTCCTTATAATGCCGTACGATGCGTTTGCATTAGCAGTGAGTCTGCGGTACGGCGTCACGGCCCCCTTGATATCTTCATTCCGAGCCTCTGCCTGCGCATTGCCGGAGTAGAGCACTTTTTCTTTCTCAGATTCTGCTTCCCCTTCACTTATCACACTGAAAGTTCTCTCAAGCGAATGATAGAGCGCGCCGGTCGTGTCATACACCTCGACATCGAGTGTGTGGACACCTCTCGAAAGATTCCGGGGCAGCGCGTCGGGTGATACGATCGTCAGATCACCGACCGATACGGCAAGGGCAGAAACGTTGACCTTGTCAAAAAAGACTTTTGTCCTTTTTTGATCCACAATGCCTTTAGCGTACACGAAGGAGATCGAGATATACAGGTCGGCCGGAGTCAAGTGATCGGATTTATCGGGGCTGAGGATGAGGATCTCCTGGTCCTTCGGAGACTTCGCCGTAATCGTTATTCTTGTAGGAGAGGCCTGAGGATTCTCGTAGGGCAATGTTTCGGTAGTTCCGGACGGAGTCTGCGCTAATACATAAACTTCCATGAAGGGGGGAGCCACATCCCCTTCGGGAATGACAGCCGACGCGGTATCTCCCGCAATCTGCATCTCGAGTACGCGAAACTCGGACTGGCCAAACTGGCGGTAGTAGAGAACGACGCGAGCCAACTCCGTTGACTTTGCCAGCTCCGCTGAAACGCGAAGCGGCGCCCCCTCTTGCGCCTGGCCCGTGTGAATTGCCCTGATGTAGGTGTTGATCTGCGAATCTGCAGTAAGCGGGCAAAAAAGGAGGCTGACGGCGGCAAGACTAAACGTAACAACTAGGAAGGATGCTTTCCTGAGAAGAAAGTCCATGGCTGACCGGGGAAGGTGAACGATTAATGGCGTCAATAAAAAACCGCTTGCAATCTAAAAAATGGAGCAGATAATTGCAAGCGGTTTTTGGTTAAAAGCTGCGACAGCTAGTAGTCAATAACCATCGTCTTTCGTTTCCCACTCGGATCCGAGAACTCGATTTTCAGTTCGTTCGAACTCGTGGATTGGACCGGAACGACAATCGGGTTGGTAATATCCGTCGGGTACGTGAGAGAGATTCCGGTCTTCGTTCTGAAGATGACATAGACCTGTACGGAGGGGCTCGCGACATCGGCGGCCGGAATAGTAAACTTAACGGAGTTGCCCGAGAGTGTCGCCGAGACTTCCTTGAACGAGCTCATTGTTGAATTCTTATACGCGAGCGCATAGTACGAAACGATGCCCTTAAGCGTATCGACGGGTACCGAAGTCTGGACTAGCTCGACGGTGATCGTCGCATCCTGTCCCTGAGTGATGACCGGAGCAGAGACTGAAAAGCCGACGCTAAATTGTCCGGATGAAGACGATCCGTTATTTGCGGTTCCGCCGCCACCACCACCTCCCGCGCCCGCCGCGTTCTGCAGCTTCTTCAATTCGTCAACCGTGGTTTGCTTCACTTCAATTTTTCCATCGCCGTAAGAATGCGCTGTCTGTCCCGCGCCGACGTTGACCGATTGGTTCGAGACGGTGTTAGTGAAGACCACAAGACCTGCGCCGAGAATCAGCACGTCGCCGCTGTCACTCCCCGTGATGAGTAATCCTTCGGTCCCGCGAATGGACGCCACAGACGTTGGGGTTGAGAACTCGAACTTTTCGCCTTCTCTTTTCTTAACATCAAAATCGATCTCTCCGCGGGTCAGATGAACGTTCTTCGAGAACTCCTTGTTCGCCGTCAGCTCGCCGCTGATCGTGATTTCGGATTTCTCCTGCAAACGCAGGATCGAATTCTCAATGAACTTTATCACTACGAATGAATTTTCTCCCGTCCTCACCTGGTCGCCCGACATCAAAGGAGTCGAAGGGGCAGCCTTCGCCCACTTCTTTCCCTCTTTGAGAAAATCGACCGTTCCGATAGGCTTGAAGACAAGTGCCACCGGCTTGTCCGGAGCATAGAGAGGTCCGGCTTCCGCGGCGCAGAACGACGAGATCACCAACAGCGCAAGAAAAAAGTACATTGGTCTCATGAAT
>CAYYHS010000372.1:0-3494 GCA_964471785.1 uncultured Chitinophagaceae bacterium | reverse complement strand
GACGGTCGTTGCGCAGGATTACACACGAGGTTTGGGTGTCTACCCCGGAGATCCCAAGGAAGACTTTTCTCCTTCGATGAGGATCGACGCTGCAGCGTATCGCAACCTGGCTCTGCACAGGCCTGCGTACCAATCCAGCGGTTACGATTTCAATCTCACGGCCCAGCTCGTAACCGACGGAATAAAAGAGACGCAGCTGCCAGGATGGATTGTGGTCACAACGAGTGACGGAGGCATCACTCCGAGGAACGAGCGGCAATGGGTGATAGACCGAAACCCCATGACCCGGAAGAATCTCACCGGATCTTCCGCCTGGCTTCAGGTAGAACTGGCGGGGGGTATCGCAACGCCGGAGATTGACAGTGTCTATATCAATGGCAGTCTCCTGGTGGACAGCCTGCCGGCAAAGCCGTGGGAGATTTCGGTGGTGGGTTCTGATGATGGCAAACGCTGGGAACAAATTGGTCAGGTGCATGGTGATAGATTGCCGGGAGACACACTTACCGGTTGGTGGCGTGCCTTCTACCCGCGAAACTTGCGCGCGTTCAACTATCCAATCAAACTTGGCTCCTCATTCCGCTACCAATATTATCGGCTCGCGTTGAATTCTCCTAACGCGAAAAGCTGGAGCATCGGGGAATTTGGTCTGTCGAAAGATGGCAAGCGCGCGCAAATCGGAGGTCCTTATGATTTCAGAAGTGCGTGGATGAGCGAAGGGTCAAACCATGAATGGGTTTATGTAGATCTTGGAGCAAAATGTTCATTCGATCGAGTCGTACTTTCCTGGATCCAGAAAGCTTCAGAAGGATCAATCCAAATATCGGACGATGCTCAATCATGGAACACTATTGTTCCTCTCCCGTCTGGTTCTGATAAGGAAGAGAAGATTAATCTAGGGAAAGGGGTCGAGGGACGCTATGTTAGAGTGCTGATGACGAAGACATCATTCGACCGATATCTCTTGAGCGAGTTGGAAGTATTCGGCACAGGAGGCCCGGTACCGGTCGCGCATCCTCAGGCACCGACCGGGGATGGCGGCAAAATGGAATTGGCCGGCGGAATGTGGAGACTCCAGCGCGAATCGCTCGTCCATGGCGGCGGCGAATTGCTGTCGAAGCCGGGATACGACGACAAGGATTGGATCGTTGCATCCGTGCCGGGCACCGTCCTCGTCAGCTATGTAAACGCGGGAGCACTGCCAGATCCGAATTTTTCCGACAACCAGTTATTGATCTCCGATTCATACTTCTATTCGGATTTTTGGTATCGCGATGAGTTTACTCCTCCCGGGTCGTTCAAAGGGAAAAAGCAGTTTCTGAATTTTGACGGGATCAACTGGAAGGCGGAAGTGTACCTGAACGGTCGCCGCCTTGGGTTGATTGAAGGAGCGTTCACTCGCAAACATTTTGACGTGACGGATCTTTTGGTCCCTGGTAAAACAAACGTGCTCGCGGTTCTCATCAAAAAAAATGAGACTCCCGGATTTGTCAAGGAGCAGACGAAGTTAAGCCACGACGCGAACGGCGGCGAGATCGGGTCCGACAATCCGACATTCCATGCATCGGTCGGATGGGATTGGATACCGACAATTCGCGGCAGGAATACGGGCATATGGAAGGATGTCTATCTTTCGGCGACCGGGCCGGTGACGATTGAAGATCCATTTGTTTCGGCGACTCTCCCCCTCCCCGACACAACCTCGGCGGAGCTTAATGTCGAAGTCACCCTGATCAATCACAATCCGAAAGCAGTCAAGGGAGTCCTGCAAGGGAAATTTGGAGCAGTAGCTTTCGAGCAAGAGGTGGCATTGGGTGGATCGGAAACGAAGACGATACGTCTGAACTCGTCAACAAATCTGTCGCTCAAGTTGAAAAATCCAAGACTCTGGTGGCCCAACGGGTACGGCGAGCAATATCTCTATAGTGTTGGATTAGAATTCAAAACTGATGATGATAAGATGTCGGACACAAAAGAATTCAAGTCGGGTGTCCGACAAATGACCTACTCCGAGAGCGATGGAAAATTGAAAATCTGGATTAACGGCAGGCGTTTCATCGGCCGCGGAGGCAATTGGGGTTTCGCTGAATCGATGCTTCGTTACAGGGCGAGAGAATACGGCATTGCAGTCCGCTATCACAAGGAAATGAATTTTACTATGATCCGAAACTGGGTCGGGCAGACGGGGGATGATGAGTTCTATGATGCATGCGACCGCTACGGGATCATGGTCTGGCAAGATTTCTGGCTAGCGAATCCGTTGGACGGACCCGATCCGAACAATAATGCGATGTTCATGCAAAACGTGAATGATTTTGTCCGGAGGATACGCAATCATCCTTCGATCGGGCTCTACGTCGGTCGGAATGAAGGAAATCCCCCCGAGCCGATCGACTCGGCAATTAGAGTACTCCTGCCCGAGATACATCCGGGCTTGCATTATATTTCCAATTCGGCATTCGGTGTTGTGAGCGGAGGAGGACCGTACCGAGCGATGCCGGTTAAGTACTATTTCGACAAGAGGGCGACAGAACGGCTGCATAGTGAAATCGGCATGCCGAACATGGTCTCGTATGAAAGTTTGAAGCGGATGATCCCAGATTCAGCGCTCTGGCCGATAAACCGGCTCTGGGGAGTGCACGACTTCAACCTTGAGAGCGCACAATACGGATCATCGTTCATCCAACAAATCGCGGACGACTTTGGCCCCGTTGATAATCTTAAGGACTGGCTCTCATTGGCGCAATGGATAAATTATCAAGGCTACCGGGCGATGTTCGAGGCGCAGAGCAAGAACCGGATGGGACTCTTGTTATGGATGAGTCATTCGGCGTGGCCTTCGATGGTATGGCAGACGTACGACTACTTCTTTGAACCGACCGCAGCATATTTTGGATGCAAGAAAGCGAACGAGCCGCTCCACATTCAGTGGAATCCATTAAGCGACAGTGTCGAAGTAGTCAATTATGGTGAACAACGAGGCAGCGGTCTTACCGCGACGATGGACATCTTCAACTTAGACGGCAAGCTCAGAGCGGAGAGAACCGCCAATGTCGATTGCCCGGAGGACGTCACCATCAAGGCGTTGAAGATGGAGTATCCGGATAGCCTATCCAGCTCTTATTTCGTCAGGTTGAAGTTGAAGAGGGATGACAACCTGATTTCTGAAAACACTTACTGGCGCGCGACAACGGATGACGATCTTAGCGCGATTCGGAATCTGCCGATCGCGAAACTCGAGAGAACGACTGAGCTCGTGAGGGAGGGCAACATATGGCATATCACGACAGAGCTCCTGAACAGCACAAGCCATGTAGTCCCAATGGTAAAACTAAAAGTTATCGGGGAAAAGAGCGGAGAGCGAATCTTGCCGGTGATCTTCAGCGATAATTTCGTTACACTGATGCCAGGCGAGAAACGAACGATCACGATGGAGCTGCAGGAGTCTGACACTCGAGGAGAAAAACCGTCTGTGGTGGTTGAAGGCTATCACGTGG
>CAYYHS010000371.1:0-3500 GCA_964471785.1 uncultured Chitinophagaceae bacterium | reverse complement strand
CCTGTTCTATAGGACGAGTCGAAGCACTGTCAGGGCGTCGCTCAGTGTGACTCTGGCCTCCAAATACAATATTTCTTATTGGAAACGGCACTCGTTGCTCGTCGCGCTTCATCTGAGCGGTGAGCCATCCTCTCCTTTGGTGCCAGAACTGGTTCTGCGAAATTACGCGATAGAAAAAGAGTGAAATTGTAAAAAAAGACTTGACAACAAAAGAAAACTTTTGTATCCTTTCCTATAAAGTAACCGGTAAAGTAAACGTTTAAGCTGGAATCACACTGAAGCTCCGAAAACCCCGTCGATATCCTCAATAGTTCTCTTTTTGGCTGATAGCTACACAATCACATCGTAACACGCTTGTCGTAAGAAGTATCTCTAGAGCGCTGTAGTCTAGTTCACATCTCAATACCTCGCTGTTCTGAACGCTATCATTTGGGACTGTAATCCTGAATTCTGTTCTTTTTAACTGAAATCCAGAAGATTTTCAATCGCGACTCCCACGAATCTAGTCTATATAATGGTGAGGATCCGACATAGTGCATTTTGATACAACCTTCGAGAGACCTTCCATTTTGATTTCTTCCCCGAAAACCGGACACGTGTTGTGTTCGTGCCTGTCTCTGGTTTTTTTTGCTTTTGCCCTCGGATTTGCCCAAGCGCCGGACACTCTGCCCCCAAATGCCCCCGAACAGATTCTTCAAGTTTCAGCCCCTTTCGAAGTGCCTGAATTCAAACGACCGGTCTTTGCGAATAAGAACTTTGATATCAGGGATTTTGGCGCGATCGCAGGGGGAGTCGTGAAAAACTCTGAATCCATCCGAAAAGCTATAGCAGCGGCTGTAAAGGCAGGGGGTGGAAAAGTCGTTGTTCCAGCCGGGGTTTGGCTGACCGGCGCTGTTCACCTCGAGAGCAATGTTAACCTCACCCTCGCAAAAGGGGCCGAGCTTCTTTTCAGTCAGGACCCCAGAGATTATCTGCCGGCGGTCTTTTCGCGGCATGAGGAAACGGAATGTTACAAGTATTCCGCCTTTATCTATGCTGATCACAAAACCAACATTGCCATCACGGGTGAAGGAACACTCAACGGCCAGGGCAAACCATGGTGGGATTGGAAAGTATCGAAGAAGAGCTCAGAGCAACTGCTCGAAGCGATGGCAGGGAAAAACATTCCGGTTCAGGAGCGGGTATTTGACGGAACCGATGGGAGAGTCCTTCGCCCCGCCTTTTTTCAGCCGATGAATTGCAGCAATGTTCTAGTCGAAGGGGTCACGTTCCTTTACGGAGCTTTCTGGACTATCACTCCTACGTACTGCGATAACGTCATCATCCGGAGAGTGAAGATCACTACTGAAGGATCCTACGGTCACACGCCAAACGGCGATGGGGTCGACCCCTCATCATCCAAAAATGTTTTGATTGAATATTGCGAATTTGACACCGGCGACGATTGCGTCGCCATCAAATCGGGACGCGATAAGGACGGCCTGCGAGTCGGCGTGCCGACCGAGAATATTATCGTGCGCCACTGTGAAGGATGGCGCGGGCACGGCGGAATCTCAATAGGCAGCGAAACGTCGGGCGGGATTCGCAACGTCTATGCGAGCGATTGTCGCTTTCATGGCACCGAGCGTGTTGTCCGGATCAAAACGACGAGAGGGCGAGGGGGCACGATTGAACACCTCTGGTTCCACAATCTTTCTGCAGACACTATCCAGCAAGAAGTTCTCGGGATCAACATGCTTTATACCGGCACTCGTCTCCCTACAGAAAAGGTAACAGCGGCAACGCCGAGGATCAGGGATCTCCATTTCTCAAATATCTCCTGTTCGTACGGGAAAAAGGCAGCGATCGAGATCGTTGGTATTCCGGAGATGCCGGTCGAGAATGTAACGTTTGACAGCATCGCCATCGTCTCCGCGAAGGGGATCGCTTGCAGCGATGCAGACATGATTAAGTTCGCGGATGTTAGCCTCCGTTCATCTGCGGGACCAATCATTTCCATCCTCGACTGTACGAAGCTGAGTGTGGATCGGATGCAAATCCCTGTTGGATCATCCGCCTTGGTTTATGCCGACGGTGCAAGAACCAGCGATGTCTCAATATCGAATACGAAGGGGACGGGCCCGACGGTGGAGGTCCAATTCGGTCCTAGCATCAATCATGGAGCCGTGAAGATTCAATGATCGCCGCAGGAAAAACTCAATCATGTTGACGAATTGCATGCATTCGATGTACCACGGAAAGACCTCGATGCGATGGGAGCAATCCCGGTCTCGTTTGGGTTGGACCGGGGCGATCCTGGTGATAGTCGCCATGGTGCTCTTCGGCGGCGGTATGCTGTCGGCGCAAACGATGGGAAAAGTTTCCGGTACAATCGTGGACCGCGATACGAAAGAGCCGCTTGTCGGATGCAATGTTATTATTGTCGGCACGAGACTCGGCGCTACTTCGGATATTGAAGGGACGTTCTTTATCCTGAATGTTGTTCCGGGCGAATATGATGTAGAGGCCTCGATGATCGGTTACCAGAAGGTTCGCCTGGAAAAAGTCATCGTGAACTCGGGCAGAACAACAACGGCAGATTTCACTCTCTCGTCGACTACGCTCGTACAGGGGGTAGTCGAGGTTGTGGCGGTCCGCCCAGACGTGCAGCCGGAGAAAACATCGACGAGCGAAATTGTCCGCGCGGATGATGTAAAGATGGTTGCCGGCATGAGAGACGTCACGGATGTTATCGGGCTTGCTGCGGACGTTACCGACGGTCATTTCCGCGGCGGCAGGAGCGGCGAAGAATATTATACGCTGCAGGGCATGGGGATTGTCAATCCATTCGATGCCACATCGGCATTTGTGCCCATACTGAGTGCAGTCGAAGAAGTTGAGGTGGTTACGAGCGGATTCGGAGCGCAGTATGGCAACGCTCAGTCCGGCATCGTCAATATCACGATGAAGGAGGGGAAATCTGACAAGTGGACGACCACATTTGACACTCGAGTCCGGGCACCGGGGAGGAAGACCTTCGGACCGAGCGTTTATGACCCATCAGGCAATCCATATCTCGTAAAGCTGCTCGACAAGAATTTCTGGCTCACCGGCGATCCACAAAACGGCAGCGTACCTTATCTTTCTAGCATAGGTTCAGGGCTGACGAGCCGCTATGCGGGGGACACCGCCGTTATGCTGCAGGCGGCGTACACTCTGTGGCGGGATGAAATGAAGAGAGATCTCGGCCGAAGTTATGGGAAGGACATCGACTACTCAATCGAAGGGGGTTCGGGTGGGCCGCTCAACGACAACATGCGCATGTTTGTTGCCATCCGATCGAACGTTGTCAACCCTGAATTTCCAACGCAACAGCCGGATGTCGACCGGCAGGTCATGGGAAACGTCGCGACCGATTTCGGCGAGGGAGCAACGCTGGTTCTCAGCGGCGGCTATTCTGCGGCCAACACGAACATTTTTCCCAGTTCGGATGGCCTCGGCTTCTACAACTGGCTGTGGGA
>CAYYHS010000370.1:0-3512 GCA_964471785.1 uncultured Chitinophagaceae bacterium | reverse complement strand
GCCCGTCATCGTCGAAGAACAACCCCGGGTCATAGAATCCCTTCGGCAATGTCCTTATGTGCAATGGCCCTTCCGGCCTTTCCGAAGTGCAAAGGAACCCTCCTTCGTCAAGGGTAATGAAGAGCAGGTAGAATTCTCCGTTGTGGTACTTCAAGCTCGTTGCCCATTGCCCGTGACCGTATCTGTTGCAGCCATCCAGATCATAGCATGGACTAAAATCAAAACGCTGAACGGCATTGCAGCAGTACTGCCAATTGACAAGATCGCAGGACTTGAGCAACGTGACGCCCGGAAAAGTGAACATGGTCGTATTGACCATGTAGTACGTGGAGTCCACCGCGATGATATCGGGATCCGGGAAATCAGCGGCGATGACCGGATTGATATACGTCTCATCGCCGTTATCAGCATGAGTTTTCTGTGCGACAAGATTGGTTGATGATGTCAGCAACGCGAGCATTGCCGCCATGAGGAATCTTTTCATATTCGTCTTTCAGTGGAGTTCGCTTGTTCGAAAAGGAGATGCCGGCAAGCCTTCTCTATTATAGAGGTTTGCACCCTCGGGATTGTTTGCCCATGCATATCGAACGGCGATGGGCGCACGCACGTCACGTGACCATACAACTACATTGTCATTGACTATTTCTGCTTCAGCAGGAAAGAACTTATCGTCTGTGCCGCACACTTCAAAACACTTCAATTTGTCTCCCTTCATGGCGGTCAAACCGCTCCCCACATTGCTGAAGTTCAAGAGGACCTTGCTGCCTTTTATTGTCATTGATGAATAGATAGGTCCCGAATAGACAATTTTCCCCTCACCATATGCCACCTTCTGAGCTGCGAGCGCCAAACGGTAGCCAAGATCTCTTTTATTGACGGGATGGATATCGTTCCATTCGCCGATATCAATGTTGACAGCCATCCCTGTCCCCGGAATTGACAGAGCCTTCAGCTGGCTTTCACGAAAGAGAGCCCAATCAAACTGTGTCGTCTCAATATTCACTTCCACGAAGTTCGGAAGCTGAGCATAGACAAAAGGAAAGTCGCCTTCCTGCCAGCTCTGCCTCCAGTCTCTTATGAGGAGTTTAAAAAGCTCGTAATGCTCACACGCCCTGCTCGTGTTGGATTCGCCTTGATACCACAGAACACCCTTGATCCTGTATGGAAGGACCGGCGCGATCATACTGTTGAAAAGGCCCGTCGGGATTTTTCCCGTAAACAACCTGTCTTCCAAAGGCTCGGCCGTTGCTCCAAGCCGGTATCTCCATTGGCCAACGAGGTTTACTGTTTGGTCGCCCGCCGTTATCTCATACTGTTTTCCCGGAACAAACCCGCCATTCCGTATGTAGTTTACAACGCGGACAACAATTGTATTCTTCCCTTCCTTCAGGAGATCACCGGGAATTCTGTACATTCTTGGCGCATATTGAAAACCAGTCGTCCCGACAAACCGACCATTGATGAAAACCGAATCGGAATCGACAATCCTTCCCAATCTCAGCATCGCCGGGTTGCCGGACATCGCGCCGGGGATTGTGAATTCCCTTCTGAACCATACAACACCGTGCAAGGGACCAAGTCTCGTGGCAGCCCAATAGCCCGGGATATACGTCGTATCCCAATCCGCCGTGTTGAGCTTCGGGTCGAACCACGGCATGTGAGAATCCTTATACCCCTCGTCATGCTGACGAACCGTCGAATTCCAGTTGCTAACTCTTTCATCATCTTGTTTGGTCATTCTCTCGAGTTCACCCGGATTCTTGAATCGCTGCACATCTTCCCAATATTTTGGAAACGATGTTATCGATTCCTCACTGATCCACGCTTCTGTGGACGAACCGCCCACGGACGCGTTGATCAGTCCAATAGGCACCTTGTATGCTTCATACAGCTTCTTCGCAAAGAAGTACCCCGCTGCGGTGAAGCCGCGCACGTCTTTGGGGTTCGCACGTTGCCAGCTTCCGGCCTTGAAGTCGTTCTCCCGGCTGTTAACATTGAACCCGGACGGGACCAAGAACTGCCTTATGAATGGAACATTGGCGCTGTCAATTTCATCTTTGTAGATAGGACCCAGCCACCCCAATGCCAATTGCATATTTGACTGCCCGGAGCATACCCATACATCACCGATGACAATATCGTTGATCGTGATGGAATTGGTGCCATCGATGCGCATGACATACGGCCCGCCCGCTTTCAAGTCCGACAGCGGCACTTCCCAATTGCCGTTCGAGTTTGAGGTCGTCGTGTACGTCGAATCAAGAAAATGCACGGCGACCTTCTCGCCATCAGAAGCCCAGCCCCAGATCCGTACGTGGGCATTCCGCTGCAGAACCATTCCGTCGCCGATCAATTTCGGCAGCTTTATCTGACCAAAAGCTCCACTCGAAAGAAAAAGCAGGGCAAGAACCAGCACCTTCCGCCTCACGAGGTCAACCGCCATTCGCTGAACGCTTCCTATTTTCATAATCTTCTCATTGTCCTTCTTTGGAAGATTTTGATCTCGCCAGGCGGACATCATAAACACCGCCCGCTGTGTTGCCCGGCAAAGCCTGAAATTTCACCCTAATGTGATCTTTGCCTTTGACCATCGGACTTGGAATTGCGTACTCGACATCCTGAAACTTTGCATGATACCTTTTGTCCGTGTTATTCACCGTTACCAGTTTTTCATCATCGACATAGATCTCAAACATGCGGCCTCCCCACTCGAATCCCCAATAGCGCACCAGTAAGGACAAGTCGGTTTCGCCCTTAGTTGCGAGAACATAGCTGAAAAAACCGCCGTCGCTGGCATCCCGCCAGAATTCATCCTCATTCGTTCCCGAATTTGAATGTGAACTTTGCAGTGCATGGTCGGCTTCGGGCTGCTGCTCACCCGTTGCAACGCGATCTACCGTGCGTTGCTGCAACGCTAGCTTTGCCTTTTCCACGGCCGCGAGGGAATCGAGATACGATTGGTATTGAGTACTCGTCAATGCCATCCAATACATCATGTATCTGGCATCGTGAATTCTGAAGAATGGTTCCAGCACAACATTCAGAGGATTCATCATCTTCAGATCAGGAACCTTAAAAGTCAGGGGTTTCTCTTTCATCGGAACTAATTTCTCCGTCATCCCGGCAAGATCATTGTCAACGATGATCGGTGCTTTGTCAAGGGGAAGCTTTCGCCCGCTGGCAGTTTGTCCCCAACGACCATCATCGGCCAGAAGCCCCGCCAGATCTTCGGTCCCCGTTTTTGACGCTAGCAGAATCGGTCCATGCATAAAGGCAACATATTCGGGTACATTTGGCAGATGTTCCAGCGTGGTGTGCATCGGGAGAATAATTTCAACGATGTCCCCTTTCGACCAGATGCGTTTGGCGGCAACGTATGAAGATGGTTTTGCTGATATTGATAACGGCGTGCCGTTCACAGTAACTTCCATGGCACCGTCCTTGACCCAGAATGGATAGCGGATCATCAATGTGAACTCGGCGGATCCTTCGGCGACGAGCAGCCTGGAACG
>CAYYHS010000369.1:0-3520 GCA_964471785.1 uncultured Chitinophagaceae bacterium | reverse complement strand
GGGGTCCTCTATTTTCTCCTTTGGAATCAATGGTGCGAAGCCCACCACAGTCGCCTCAACTTTTCCACGCAACCTTCGCAAGGCAGGGTTCTCCCCGACTTGAAATAATGAAGTGCAAAATAGGAGATTTGAGAAGAAACTCAACTTTACAAATCTATTGCAGCGGAGTCTTTTGTCTAGCCGTTCGTTCTTTTTCCCTGGCACTTTTGGATAAAACTTGATACTTTGCCACCTGATTCGAAATCAGTTCGCTCATTATCAAGCTTCGAAACGGCTGAGGTCTTTTGCATGGACGCTTTCTCAATCATCCGCGGAATCGGGGGACTCGTCGTCGTTACCGCGCTCGCTTATCTTTTCTCGCCGAACAAACGCGCAATCAATTGGCGGCTTGTAGCAGTGGGCATCGGGCTGCAATTCCTCTTCGCCCTCTTCGTGTTGAAGGTCACCGTTGGGCGGCTTTTGTTTGAGGGAATCAGCAAAGGATTCGTTCGCCTGTTCGGGTTCGCATCGGACGGTGCGCAGTTTGTTTTCGGATCCCTCGCAAGCCCGGCCGGTTCCTCCGGAAGTCTCGGATTCTTCTTCGCGTTCCAGGTTCTTCCGACGATTATTTTTTTCGCCTCATTCATGGCTGTGCTGTACCACCTCGGCGTGATGCAGCGGATTGTTCAAGGGATGGCCTGGGTGATTGTGAAATTCATGCGCGCGAGCGGAAGCGAATCGCTCTGTATCGCGGCAAACACCTTCATGGGGCAGACTGAAGCCCCTCTTGTCATCCGTCCCTACCTGGCGACTCTCACTCAATCCGAATTAATGACCATCATGACGAGCGGGATGGCCCATATCTCCGGAGGTGTGATGATTGCCTACTACACCATGCTCGGCGTCGCGCTCGCCAAGTCGCAGGGGGCACCAATCGACACATCTCAGGTCTACTTCGCGGGACATCTTCTCGCCGCTTGCATCATGGCCGGGCCGGCAACTCTCGTCGTCGCGAAAATGCTCTTCCCCGAAACCGGCGAACCGGTGACGATGGGAACCGTAAAACTCAAGATAGAAAGGGCTCACTCGAACGTGATCGAAGCCGCCGCGGCCGGAGCTTCGGACGGCGTCAAGCTGGCGCTAAACGTGGCCGGAATGCTCATTGCCTTTATCGCTTTGATTGCGCTCATCAATTACCTTCTCGGCGTATTGGGTTCCGCCACCGGATGGAGCTCAGTAACCCAAGCGAAGTTCGGCATGCCGTTGTCGCTCGAACTTCTCTCCGGCCTCGTCTTCCAATTCATTGCGTTCGCTATCGGCGTTCCGTGGAGCGATGCATTAAATGTCGGGAGCCTGATGGGCATCAAAGTAGTCTTGAATGAATTCGTCGCCTATTCGAAAATGGCGGATGCCATCACCGCCCACCAGCTTTCGCAAAAGGCAATTGTGATTGCGACGTATTCAATTTGTGGTTTTGCGAATTTCTCTTCCATCGCCATCCAGATCGGCGGTATTAGCCCCCTGGCTGAAAATCGCCGGGGCGATATTGCCCGGCTCGGATTGAAAGCCCTGCTCGGCGGCACTATTGCCACCTGGATGACGGCATCGATCGCCGGCATGTTTGTCAGTTGAGTCAATTGCGGCGATGGTCTCGGAATCGGCGGCGATGCGCGAGAGAGGCGATGCGTGCGTTTAGAAAACGGCGGGAACGTGGGATCGCAAGCGGGCGCCGTTTTCTTCGGCAGGTGTGGGGGAAGCATCGCAGGGTTCCGATTCCGAAAAGCTCTCTTTGCTTCTTTCTCTGGCACCAGAGAAAGAAGGGAGTCTACAGGATGCATTTGGAATAAAGAACTCCGGACAATATTCCATCTCATAAAGAGAATAGTATGGCAATCAACGACAGAAAATATAAGTGGTTTGCACTCGGCGACATCAACGGTTTCTTTGGATTGATGTTCGATAACCTGACGGTTCTCTCATTCCTCGCCGGGATATTGATTTTTGCGTTCAAGTTTCCCGCAGATATCGTGTATACCCGGATGTTTCCCGGAACGGCATTTGGCGTTCTCTTCGGAGATCTCGTCTATACATGGATGGCATTTCGCCTGGCGAAAAAGACCGGCAACACAAAAGTCACCGCGATGCCTCTCGGCCTCGATACTCCGTCGACGATCGGCATCGCGCTTGTCGTCCTCGGCCCCGCCTTTATCGGACTGAAGGCAGAAGGACTGGCCGAACGCGATGCGGCGATGATGACCTGGTACATCGGAATGGCGACGATGGTGGTCATCGGATTGATCAAGGTGGTCTTTTCTTTTATCGGGCAGTGGGTTCAGAAGGTCGTACCGCAAGCGGGACTTCTCGGTTCCCTGGCAGGTATCGGCCTGGCACTTATTGGATTAGTACCACTCGTCGATATCTTTGGGATGCCCCTTGTTGGAATGATCGCGCTCGGATTAATCTTGTACTCGCTCGTCGCCCGTATACGCCTTCCAAAAAATTTTCCCGGAGTCCTTGCAGCAATATTGGTCGGTTCCGTCGTCTATTATCTTCTTGGACCCACGGGCTGGATTGGCGGAACATACGCCGGTCCGCCGCCGATGGATTTGCATTTCGGACTTCCTGTCCCGACGCTCGGATTTCTCAATGGCCTCAGTCACGCCTGGAAGTACATGCCGATTGCCATTCCGTTCGGATTATTGACGGTCGTTGGCGGTATTAACGTAACGGAAAGCGCTCGCGTGGCCGGCGACGATTACAGCACTCGCTCGATCCTTTTCACTGAAGCGATCGCTACTCTTGTAGCAGGCCTTTGCGGCGGCGTCGCACAGTCAACTCCGTATATCGGACAGCCCGCGTATAAGCGGATGGGCTCACGCGCCGGCTACACTTTGATCACCGGAATTTTCATCGGCCTTGGCGGAATTCTCGGCTATGTCTCCTTTTTCGTCGAGCTTATTCCGCGTGCCGTGCTCGCTCCGATTCTGGTGTTTGTTGCGATGGATATCATGGTCCAGTCCTTCCAGGCCTCTCCGGTGCGGCACGCACCCGCCGTGGCGTTCGCCTTCTTCCCTACAGTAGCCCGCCTTCTCTCGATCAAGTTTACAAATCCCGATATCGTTCCGGCGGAAAACTTCCAGAGACTCATCGAGGCGCCTGGAAAGGCTCTCCCAGAAATGCTCGTGACTATTGCGCTCGGAAATGGATTCATCCTGACCGCAATGTTGTGGGGCGGGTTCCTTGCAGAACTCATCGATAGGCATCTCAGAAGATCTGCCCTCTACCTCTTTATCCTCGCGGTGCTGACATACTTCGGCGTGGTACATTCTGCATCGCCGGACGGCATGATGTATTTGCCCTGGAATCTATCGGGGATGGCCCAGAAAATCCCGTACCAGTTCGCCTCGGCATATCTTGTCTTCGCAACAATGCTGCTCCTTTTTTCGTTCACCAAGGAATCTCGTGAACCGATGTCGGAAGAAGGGTAGTGTCTCAGTTTGTCATTCTCGTCCCGTATAAAGCACGGGATGAACTCCAGCGG
>CAYYHS010000368.1:0-3536 GCA_964471785.1 uncultured Chitinophagaceae bacterium | reverse complement strand
AAATACGGTTCCAGAAAGGCTTCGTCACCGGTTAGCGAGTAGCCGCGCTGACCGGTCTCCGCATCCCTTAATTCAGACATCAAAGCATTCGCGCGGCTTATGAGCTCATAACTATTCTTCCGCTCCTCGGCTGTTTTCTTGATTTGTGTGAAGGCCCAGAACGATGGCACCACCAGGGCGGCCAGCAGAGCAGATCCAACAACCGAAGCAACAATTTTATGGGTAGTTTTCATGGAAACTCATCCTGCCTATTTGAGATTCAAAACTTAGAATTGCATTCATGCTTCCCGAAACACTCCGGATCCAGCCGCTCACTTCACCAACATCGTCGCAAGCCCAAGGAGCATCCCCATGCTCACAACGTCGGTGACGGTTGTGAGGAAGATGCTTGATGCAATAACAGGATCGGCACCGAGACGCTTCAGTATGAGCGGCACGAAAGCTCCTGATATCCCGCTGACGACACAACTGACGATCATTGCAAGGAAGACAACAACGCTGAGCATAGGAGCGTCGGACGAATGTCGAACCGTCGCGACAATGTACATCCCGGCTGCCGCAGCCAGTCCGACAAAGAATCCGTTCAATAACCCGAGCAGAGCCTCTTTGCTGATCAACGCTTTTTCCTTCCCCAATTCCAGGTCACCCAATGCGAGACTGCGCAACGTAATCGCCAGCGCCTGGCTGCCGGTGTTGCTCGACTGACCTGCTAGTACTGGAAGGAATATCGTGAGAATCAGAAGCCGGTTGATGGTCCCCTGAAAGAGAAAAATGACAGTAGCAGCAAAGAACGCGGTGAGGAGGTTGATCTGCAGCCAGGGATGACGGAGCCGGAGACTTCGCAGCCAGGGTGTATTGAGACGCTCTTCCTTCTCGACGCCCACCATGGATCCCGGCAACGCAGTCAACTCAAACGACCGCTTCTTCTCCTCAACAATCTTATCGTAGAGAGCCTTGACCTCATCACTTTGGCGGCGGATCAAATCGCGGCTGGCTTCCACCTCCTCGACTTTTTGTTCCAGCGCTTTTCCGTATGTTTTGGATTCCCCATGCAACAAGCGGACTTCCAGCATGTTTCGAACGCGCGCCAGTACTTCGGCCAGATCGAACGGCTTGCTGACGAAATCCTTCGCGCCTGCCCGGAGAGCACGCAGTTTTTGGTCCGGCTGCGCGGTAATAACAAGAACCGGAAGGTAGCTCCCCCCTTCAATTGCCTTAAGGTTTTCCATCACCTGAAATCCGTCCATGCCAGGCATTTGAAGGTCGAGCAAGATCAAGTCGTAGCGGTTAAGACGGTGAAGCTCGCAGACTGCCGCCGGATCCATCGTAGACGCGATGGAAGTGTAGCCGGCACCTCCCAGCATCCGCTGAAGGAGGAGGATGTTGACTTCCTTATCATCGACAATCAGGATCTTGCCGCTTAGAATGTCGGATGAACTTATCATAGTGAGCTCATACCTTTAGGTGACGCTGTCCGTTTCCTTCTTCGAAAATTCCAACGCTGCGTTCAGCGTATCCATGAACTCTCTGACTTTGATTGGTTTGGTAAGGTACCGATAAAATCCGGCCTCAATGCCCTTCTCGATGTCGCGAGGCATCGCATTCGCACTAAGCGCAACAACAGGGATGTGCGCCGTAACCGGATCCTGGTGCAGGATCTTCATCGCTTCGAAACCGTTGATGCCGGGAAGGTTAATATCCATCAGGATGACATCGGGCTGGGATTTAACTGCAACCTCGATACCAATAGACCCGTTAATTGCCGTCAGCAGCCGGATATTCGAGTGGCGCGCGATAATTTGCTCAACCAACTCCAGGTTCGCAGGGTTATCTTCTACATAAAGAAGCGTGCGCACCTGCGCTCCGGTCGGGATTAGCGGTGGAACGTAGACCTCTGCCTCGGGCCCATGGATTGAAACTTGAGGCGGTGCGGCCGACATGAGTTCGCACCAGAACACGCTCCCTACTCCAACAGTACTTTCGACGCCGAGAACCCCCTCCATCAGTTCTGCTAAGCGTTTCGTCACGACAAGGCCGATCCCAGTGCCGGCGACACCGCTGGCCTCCTGGCCGAGTCGGTTGAACGGTTGGAATAACTGTGCTAGTTTTTCCGGAGACAATCCTTCGCCGGTATCCGAAACGCTGATCCGAATTCGATTCGGACTGGTTTCGGCGCAGGTCACTCCGACCGTTCCATGCTCCTTATTATATTTGATTGCGTTGGAGAGAAGGTTGATGATAATCTGTTTCAAGCGAGTCCGATCGGCTTTGACGAAAATTGGCTTCTCCAACTTGGAAAAAGTCATGCTGATTCCCCGTTTCTGCGCCTGCGACTCCATCATGGACTGGCATTCGGACATGACGTCTGCCAGAGAAACCGATTCCGGAGAAAGCGACACCTTCCCGGACTCGATCACCGCGAGATCGAGGATCTCGTTGATCAACTTCAGCAGATGCCAACCCGCCTGAAGAATCTGAGCGATACTTTCTTTCTGTGCAGGACCCGGAGGAGGAGAATCGGATTCCATTAACTGAGCGAATCCAAGGATGGCATTGAGCGGACTGCGCAGTTCATGACTCATACTGGAAAGGAATTCAGACTTTGCAAGGTTGGCTATTTCCGCCACGGATCTGGCGGCTTCTAATTCAACGTTTTTTTCCTGCAGCACCTGATCCAGGCGCTTTCGCTCCGTGACATCGCGCGCTGCGGCAAAGACACCCTGCAATTTCCGGTCCCGATCATAGAAAGTGGTCGCATTATACGAAACGACTGTTTCCTTCCCATCTCTGGCCCGTACCGTAAGTTCGTAGTTGGTGACTTTCATTTCGGTCAGGACCCGCTTGATGGACGCCTCGGCCCGATCCGGGTCGGTAAAGTACCTCTTGAATGGGGCGCCGATCAATTCATCGCGGGTGCATCCAGTGAGCACTTCCATCTGTTTGTTGACGTCGGTGATATTCCCGAACGGATCGGTGGTCATGATCCCGTCGATGTTGGATTCGATGAGGGAACGGGTATAAAACTGCTGGTCACGCAGGCGTTGATCGAGCACTTTCTGTTCTGCTTCGACCTGCTTACGCGCCGTGTTGTCGGTACCGATGAGCAAATACCCTATGATTGCATTCTGAGCGTCGCGCAGCGCCGTCACCGAAACGACTGCCGGAAAACGGCTGCCATCCTTTCGGATGTACGTCAATTCGTAGATGTCTTCAATTCCGCGCGAGGCCTTGAACACCAAAGCCTCAAATCCTGGAGTGATGGGCGTGTCGAGCTCGGCGCTCAATGCTTTAGCTCGCACAATCACCTCTTGCGGATCGGATATATCGGCAGGCGTGATTTTGTTCATTACTTCTGCTGCAGTGTAGCCGAGCATGCGTTCGGCTCCGACGTTGAAGATTTGGATAACCCCCTTCGCGTCGGTAGCGATACTGGAGAAGTTTGCACTGTTGAATATTGCGCTCTGCAATGCTCCGGCCTTCAGCTCGGTGCCGATGAGCAGATAGCCGATGATAGCATCCTGCGCATCGCGCAGCGC
>CAYYHS010000367.1:0-3537 GCA_964471785.1 uncultured Chitinophagaceae bacterium | reverse complement strand
TATTGTGATTGCGGCCTTTTCGCGGCTGCTGCCGCATCCGGCAAATTTCACCCCTCTCGGCGCCATCGCACTCTTTGGCGGCGTTTACCTGGATAAACGCTATGCCGTCGCCGTACCATTGATCGCAATGATGATCAGCGATTATTTCATCGGTTTCTACGGCGGGATGTATTGGGTGTACGGAGGATTTGTTTTGGTAGGGTTGGTCGGGTTGTGGCTTCGGAATCACAAAACACCCGCGATCATTCTTGCTGGGACGGTTGCAAGTTCGATCCTCTTTTATATTGTCACGAATTTCGGCGTATGGATGACGCCTGGCTCAATCTATGCGAAGACGTGGGATGGATTGATTGAATGTTACGTGGCGGCAATTCCATTCTTCCGAAATTCGCTTGGAGGCGATGTTACGTTCGTTGTGCTCCTTTTCGGAGCCTATGAGGGATTGCTTGCTGCTGTGAAGAAGATGGATTCCAACGGCCAGACGATCGCCGGATAAGCAACTTTCGAATTCGTTCTTTTCTATAGAGATGTTGGTTTCCCCGTCCCGTCTCGCCTAAGGCGAGACGGGACGGGGGTGAAAAAGGGAATTCCGTGAAATCCCGTCCCGCTGTAAGAGGGACGGGAAGAATCGGAAGCTGACCCGCAACTGTAATCCCGATCCTACTTCATAAGTACAATCATCGATCTGACAATGATGTCACTGTGGCATTTTGACGCCACGGGAAGACGGTCAGACATCGGGAGAGCCAGGAGACCTGCCACCATCGTTCGTCATCGCCTTCGAGGGATAGAGGTATGGTGGCCAGACTTAATCAACAATCGTGAAAATCGTTTGGTGCAACCTCAGCCTCTTTTCGAAGAGCTGAGGTTTTTTTTGTTTTGTCCATTAACCCATCATTCTTCACGATTTTGACCAGGGAACTGAAATGAAAAGGATGCTTATCCTGTTCCTGTGTTTTGCCTTCGCTTTTCCGGCAGAGTCGCAAAGAGAGTTTACGGCAGGTGCCGAAGGCACATTGGAGGTTGCAGCCTCCTGCAGCGCCAAACAGGAAGAAGAAGATTCATCCAAAATGTATCCACTTAACGAAGTCGTCATCAGTGGAACGAGGAGTGAAAAGGTTCCCGGGGATATCGGCAGGAGTGTAACGCTTATTCCGAAGGAACAAATCTATACGTCGATCTACAATAACGTCTCGGAATTACTATCCAAACAGGAAGGCGTGTACATCGTCGGGACCGGACAGAATCCAGGGATGCTCCAGAGCATCTTTATGCGCGGTGCGGCCAGCAACCAGACGACAATACTCATCGATGAAGTTCCTATCACCGATCCGTCGACTCCGACGAACGCCTTAGACTTGTCGGAACTGCCTCTTCTTGGCACTGATCGCATCGAACTTGTCAGGGGATCGCACAGCACACTTTATGGCTCGTCGGCTATCGGCGGCGTGGTAAATTTTTTCACCGAAAAAAATGGCCAGCCGGGATTCAACAGCAATGTTGAACTATCCGGAGGGACGTTCGGCAGTAACGCTTCGACGTTTGGCGAGAACATCCTGCTCAATTATACGAACCCGAACGGCTTGTATTTCAATAGCGGGATTTCAGCGGCCAATGTGAAGGGACTCGATGCAACGGTCGACACGGTGACCAATCCCAACGTGTTTAAGCATCGCGATCGGGATGATAACAACAGAAGGGACCTGCTTGAAAAAATCGGATTCAAGAATGATAAGTTTGATCTTTACGCCTCCTACAAGAACACCTCCGAGGAGAGTGGTCTTGACCAAGGAGCATTTACCGACGACAATAGCTATAACCTAACCTTCCAGAGAAACCTCTTCACCTACGGCGCTTCAGACAGACTCAACGAGACCTGGTCTCTCAAGTTTCTCGGCGGTTACTCGGACATGAAGCGCCGTTCTATCGACGATTCCTCTGTCGTCGACGCCCTCGGAACGTACAATCACACGTACGCGGACGACAGCTGGAAAGGAACGATGCATACGAATGAGCTTCAGGCAAACTTCCATTCGAGAGGAATCGATGCTGTTGCCGGCGGGGGAATATCCGGAGAGTCGATGTCGCTCCAAACATTCTACTATTCAGGCGCCTTTGGAGTTTACGAGTCGGCATCCAATCTCGACACGCTTCATATTCACTCGTCAACCAAGAATCTCTTTCTTCACGTTGAGGCTGATGGGGGACTGGTGGACGTGAGCCTGAGTTCATTTTCGTTGGCATTGGGGATTCGCGCAAACGAACACAGTACCTTCGGGGCTAACACGACATATGAAGTTAATCCTTCGTTCAGAATAAACAGCCGTGGTCTCATCTATGCTTCCTATTCCAGCGGTTTTAACGCTCCGTCGTTGTACGAACTCTATGCGCCGGACAGGAATTACCTTTCCAGCATCGCGCGCGGAAATCAAAGCCTGAGACCCGAGGCCTCGGATTCCTATGAGTTGGGCCTCCGGCAAACGATTGGCGTTGTCGCTTTCTCTGTCGACTATTTTTACACCGTTATCAATAATCTTATCGAAGATGTCTACCTGTGGGACAAGAATATCGGCATTGACACCTTGGGCAACGACTACCTTCGCGACGACTTCCGAGGAGATGCCTATCTTAACGTAGGCAAACAGACAACCAACGGGTTCGAGGTTACCGTTGAGTCAAAAATTACAGAAAGCTTATTTCTTTCGGGAAACTTCAGCCTTGTGTCGGGAAAGTTAGATTACACTACGTCGGCCATTAACCTCGCGCAAACAGGGGGCAACCATGTTCAGCTCTACAGTAACGGAGCTTTTGTGACAGGCAATGTCGAGGTAAGCGGACTCGCACGACGCCCCAACACAGCGAACCTTCGCTTGTCATACCGGCCCATTGAACCTCTTGTGTTGAAAGTGGATGTGCGGTACGCGGGGCGCCGGAACGATGTTTACTACGATTCAGGGCTTGGCCCCTACGGTGCACTTGGGACCCTGCCTATTGCGGCATATACATTGTGCGATTTGTCGCCAACGTACTCCTTCAATGAGCACTTACTTCTCCTCGGCAGGGTTGAAAACATTTTCAACACGAAATATTCTGAAATCTCCGGGTTCACGACAAGAGGGCGCGGAGTATACCTTTCATTGAGGTACGAGGGGCAGCCTTTTTGACGAAGTTGTGCGATTGACGCCGGCAGAGAAGGCCATGCAGGGTACCGGTTTGGTAAGTGATGGCATCACTCCGCAGGTTCCTCATTTGATCAGGAGTCGTCTTAGAAATGCTGTGTCTTGTCATCCTGATGCCGCCGCTTTTGCCAAAGGCGTCACTTCGGAATTGGCGGGAGAAGAATCCATACTACGAGACTTGTATGGATTCTCCCAAGGAGATGCCTTCGGCATTCACTTCGTCCTGCTTTCGCGTGGCTCGTTCAGAATGACAAGACTGACGGATTTCAATATTATATTTAAATCAAGATACTTCCCATTGTATGGCAGTGTCTCAGTTTGAACAAAAGCATGTCATGCCCACCCCGGGCCAGAGCCC
>CAYYHS010000366.1:0-3542 GCA_964471785.1 uncultured Chitinophagaceae bacterium | reverse complement strand
CGAGATGAGAGATGCGGAAGATCTTTCCCGCAAAGTCGTCCTGGCCTCCGGCGATGGTGATACCGTACTTCGACTTCAACGTCTTGTTGAACACTTTCCAGTCCATTCCTTCGGGAAGCCAGACGGGAGTCACGGCGTACGAAGGGAAGTCGGAAAAGAGACGCAGACCGAGAGCCACGACTCCAGCTCTGACGGCCGTTGCAAGCCTCTCATGACGCTTCCAGATATTCTCGATCCCTTCAGCCCTGAGCATTTCCAGTGCGGCGTCAACTCCGATAACAAGCGAGACTGCCGGAGTCCAAGGGGTGTCGTTCTTCTCGTATGATTTGAGCGCCTTCCGCAGATCGAAGTAGAATTTTGGGAGTTTGGAAGTCTCCATAGCGGCGATCGCGCGTTTGCTCAAAGCGACGAATGCCAGTCCAGGAGGAATCATCAACCCTTTCTGAGAACCGGTCACGCAAACATCCAAACCCCATTCGTCAAAGCGCAGTTCGTGGGCCCCAACCGCCGTGATCCCGTCGACACAGACGAGCGCATTGGAATTCTCGCGGATGAGCTTTGAGAGCGCCTTCACATCGGTAGCGGTACCGGTCGAGGTTTCGCTGTGAGTAAGATACACGCCTTTCGTTTCAGGGTGAGCCTTCAGCGCGTCGAGTATCTGCTGGCCCGTCGGGGCTTTACCCCATTCAACTTTGATTTCCACAACATTCAGGCCGTAAGCCTTTGGCATCTTCACCCAGCGTTCTCCGAATTTTCCTCCGTTGACGGAGACAATCGTATCCCCTGGAGAAAAGAGGCTGACGAACGTTGATTCGACGCCCCCCGTTCCCGAACTCGTTAGCGTGAGAACGGGTTGTTCAGTCTGGAAGAGGTACTTCAAATTTGAATTGACGCGGGTGAGGACTTCGTTAAACTCTGGATTGCGGTGATGGATGATCGGCTCCGCCATTTTCAGCATGACGTGTTCTGGAACTGGAGTCGGTCCCGGGGTAAATAATCTTTTTTTCATGGTAATCGCTTTCGAGGTAATGACGCGTGGTCAAATCAGGAATTGGATTGTAGTGTTTTACAAAAGTACTGGAATTGCGGGAGAGAATCAAGAATGGCCGTACGTCGGCAGTGTTATGGTTTGGGTATTTCGAAGTGCAACCTATAGATTCCCGATAAAAACGTTCGGGGAATGACACACCACGAAGTTCGTCATGCCCGCATGCTCCTGGCGGGCATCCAGACTATACCACGACCGGGAAAGATGTCGGCGTGCGCCTGCCTGACTTACAAAATATGAACCAAATTGGGTTATTTACGCTACTGCCGAGGGAATATAATGTCTGGAAGCGGGAAGCTCCTTGGCGGCTACGTAAGACTCGACTGCCTTCAGGAGATCGAAGCGTCCGTCGCCGGTCACCGCTGAAAAGGGAAGAACTGCAGAAAGATGCTTGTATTTGGCCAGCGACTCCTGGACGTTCTTTATTTGCACCTGCAGTTTGTTGAACGGGATTTTATCGGCCTTGGTCAAAACGAGTGCGAACGGAACCTTATAAAAGTCGAGCCAGCCCATCATGGTGTTGTCGAGCTCGGTCGGACCGAGCCGTGCATCGACAATCTGCACCCCGAGGGCGATTTGTTTCCGTTCGTGGAAAAACGATTCGATGAGAGAAGTCCATCCCGCCTTTACCTGCTCCGCCACTTTCGCATATCCGTAGCCCGGCAAGTCGATGAAGTACATCTCCTTGTTGACGAGGTAGTAATTCAGCTCTCGGGTCTTACCCGGGGTCGAGCTGATTCTGGCAAGCCCCTTTCTGTTGCAGAGCTTGTTCAGCAGGGACGACTTTCCGACGTTCGACCTGCCGATGAATACGACCTCGGGGAGATTGTCTTTGGGGAGTTGTTTCAGGTTGGCGACGCCGACGACAAAATCAACTGTAACAATTTTCATACGTTAGATCCTCGTCTAGAAAGATTTAGTCCAACCCGGTGCATGCTGGTGAGAAGAATTGGTGTGCACCGTGCCCGTAATAACTAAGATGCCTCAGCGGGAGAGGGTGCAGCGTCGGTCGGCGGAGAACCGGCCGATGCTACTTCCGTTGAAGTCGCGGGTGCGGCTGTTTCAACCTTCTTGCGGGGAGTACGGCGTGCCCGCTTCGGTTTGACCGCGGGTTTAGTTTCGTCTTGACCGGTATTGTAGTCCACCAATTCCAGCACAGCGATATCGGCCGCATCGCCGAATCGACGACCCAGCTTCACGACGCGCGTGTAGCCGCCTGCGCGCTGCGCAACTTTCGTCGCAATTTCTCCGAACAGCATTTTCACAACGTCTTTGTCATGAATGAACCGGCTTACCTCGCGGCGTGCATGAATGTCTTTTGCCCCGCCCGATCCTTCTTTCGCCACCGCTCGCTTAGCTCGCGTGATAATTTTCTCGACGACCATGCGCGTCTCTTTTGCCTTCGCAAGCGTGGTCCGGATTTTCTTGTGACGCAGCAAGGAGGTAGAGAGCGCGGCCAGTGTTGCCTTGCGGTGGCTCGCCGTACGTTTGAGTTTTCGACCCGATCTGCCGTGAATCATTGCAATGCCCTTTGTCTATTCGCTGTCTTTTAAATATTTGTCGACATCCATTCCGAAGGTCAATCCTTCTTCTTCGATGATCGCCGAAAGTTCTGCAAGAGATTTGCGCCCGAAGTTTCTGAACTTCAACAACTCAGACTCTTCGCGTCGGACGAGGTCTGCAATCGTTTTAATATCCGCGGCGCGCAGGCAGTTGTGGGACCGGACCGAGAGCTCGAGATCGTCGACGCTGGTCTTCAGCACTTTTCTGATGCGGGCGACCTCGGCATCTTCTTCGACTTCTTCTTTCTCCGCTTCCGGCTCCGAATCGAAACTCGTGAAGAGCTGGATATGCTCGCGCAGCACTTTGCCGGCGTAGGTCAGTCCCTCTTCGGGAACGATCGAGCCGTCTGTTTCAATTTCGAGGATCAGTTTTTCGTAATCTGTCTGCTGGCCAACGCGCGTCGGTTCGACGAAGTAACGCACGTTCTTGACGGGGGTAAATATGGAGTCAATTGCAATGACGCCGAGTGTTTGGTCCGGCAGTTTGTTTTCTTCGGAAGTAACGTATCCCTTGCCGCGGCCGATGCGGAGTTCCATTTCGAAGTCGGCATCTTTATTGAGCGTTGCAATATGATGATCCGGGTTCAGGATCTCGACTTCGGCACTCGCCTTTTGGAGATCACCCGCGACGAATTTTCCCGGACCTTTCAGGTGCACCGTCACTTTTCCAACTTTTTTATTCGTGGCCTTGAGCCGCACTTCTTTCAGGTTGAGGATCATGTCCGAAACATCTTCGACGAGCCCCGGCAAGGTTGAGAATTCATGAACGATACCCTCGATGCGGATTGCGGTCACCGCGTACCCGGGAAGCGAGGATAACAAGACACGGCGAAATGCGTTCCCTATTGTTACTCCAAATCCCTTTTCCAGCGGCTGTACGACAAATCTGCCAAACGTCGTCGAATGACTTGCTTCATCCAACACGATCCCTT
>CAYYHS010000365.1:0-3550 GCA_964471785.1 uncultured Chitinophagaceae bacterium | reverse complement strand
AAACCGAGGAAGACGTACGAAAAACCGTCGACCTGATGGAACATATCAAGGCGACGACATATGGATTATGTATTACCACACCATATCCGGGCACCGAGATTTACGATCGATATGTCCGGCCGCCTCTTACCGTTAGAGAGTACTATCTTTACAGTGACAGCAAATCTTACGTCTCCATCGTCGATCCCAGGTTTCGCATGGCCGCCCATAGCTTGAATATTGAGGAGCTTTGCGCCAACCTTGGCAGACGATTTATGATTGAGAAGGGCTGGCAAATTTTCAGCCTGCATCCGTCTTACATCCGGGCTCTTTTGAAGAGCAGCAGAAAGCGACAGTACCTATACGTTTTCAGCTATCGGCTTGTTCGCAAATTGCTGAACATGACAAAACGATTCCTACCATCAGTGAGCAAAGCTCAAGCCCAATGAAGTCTCATAAAATTATCATCGCTTCAACGGAAATCGGTACCGGAGGGTTGGGATCGTATCTCATGAATCTTATCGGAGGCTTAACGAGTCGCGGCTGGGATGTTCATGTACTGGTGACGAATACACGTGGTAATTTTTTTGATGAAGTGAGGAGAAGCTTCAGCTGTCACGACCTGTCTGCAATTCCGCTTTCTCCGAAAAAAGTGTTCAAGGCGGCGGAGATTGCCAATTCAATTTTGCCTGATGTGATGTTGATGAATAATTGTGCGTTAACGCAATACGCGATTCCATTAATCGACCCAGGCATAAAAACCGTCTCTGTTCTTCACAGTGACGATTCCCGATTCTATGCGATAGCTGCACTTTTTTCAGGCATGGTCTTTCGATGGATAGCCCCGACCGCCGGGGTTGCATCTCGGTTTCAGAAATATGTGTCCCCCCGGCTTCATCGCAGAATCCGATCAATTCCTCATGGTATCGATCGCAGAAGATTTTTCCCGAGAGAGGCCGAAAATAACGGCCCGGCTCGCCGGATCCTTTTCGTAGGATTCCTCGGGGAATCAAAGGGGGCCGATTTGCTGCCCGATATTTTTCAAAAGGTTGCGGCCGCGCTTCCCGATGCATTCCTCACAATCATCGGCGATGGTCCGCTTAAGGCGCGCCTCGACGTCGAATTCAGAAAGCGCGGGCTGCAAACGAGAGTGTTGATGCAAGGCACGACAACACCGGACGAAACAGCTGAAATTATGAGGGCGTCTCACATCCTCCTTCTGCCGACAAACCTGGAAGGATTTGGGATGGTGATCGCTGAAGCGATGATGTGTGGCGTCGTGCCGATTGTCTCACGATTGCCGGGCATTACCGACCAGTTGGTTCAGCCGGAAGAAACAGGACTACTCGTTTCGCCTCGGGACATTGATGGATTTGCGGAGGCTATAGAGAGGATTCACGGCGATACGGAACTCTATCGAGCAATGTCGTTGAAAGCCCGCCGAATGTCCGCCGAGACACTCTCCTCGGATGGAATGCTCGACCGTTATGAATCGCTCTTTGCCGAACCTGAGGAGAAACAACGCAAAAGGAAATTAGGGATGCCGCAATGGTATGGTGAAGCGGTTGTTCAATTCTTACTCAAGAGGTTACGATGAAAGTCGACATCTATTTTCTTCAGTTTCTCAAAGAAGATGGCTCGGATATCGGCGGCGGCGGGGTCGGCACGCAAATGGCATTTCTTTGCCCGCTTCTTGACCAGCTCGGTTATGATTCAACCGTATATCAATGTCACCACAAACATTTAGAAACAAAATTTGGGAATACAAGCGTGATCGGAATCCCCGATTATCCGAGTTTAACGCGGCCAACAAGTGAAGTTGTTTCGCATTTCCGTTCAATTGCAGAGCAGCGTTCACGATCATCTGAACGGATAGAACTTTTTGCAGCCGATTTTTTTTCTGTCCGGAATAACAACCCACTGGCCATTTCGATTATGCAGGGCCTGTCGTGGGACGCTCCGATTGAAGTTCTGACGGAGAAGAAACTCTTTCGCACGAAGGTTGGTGAGAATATTTTACGGCTTCGCAAACAGATCAAAGGGATTGAATATTTTGAAAACTGCTATAATCGAGTTGTTGCGGATTTGACTTTCCTGAACTGGTACCGTTCATTTCGAGGTCCTAACCACGAAGGAAAGATATGGTACAATCCCAACCCCGCGCTCAAGGTGCGATGGAATGCGTCGAGGGATAAGAAGGGAAGCGTGAAAAAACCGGTTCGTATTATCTTTGCGCGCCGACTGGTACGAGAAAAGGGAACGCGCCTGGCTATCGAAGTATTCAAGGAACTGCTCTCTCTCTATCCCAACGTGGAAGTCACGATTGCTGGCGAAGGGGAAGACAAGGCTCTCATAGCGCAGAGTTTTTTACATGAGCGGCGCGTTACCGTCACCTCATACTATGCTGAAAACGCAACCGAGTACCATAAGGATTATGACATAGCGCTCGTGCCGTCTGTGTGCGGGGAGGCGACTTCGTTCTCTATTCTCGAAGCAATGTCTGCAGGTTGTGCCGTCGTCGCGACCAACATGTTTGGAATTGTCACCGAGATCATACCCATGCACAATGGCATCCTCTGTTTTCCGAATAAAAACTCCCTCCTCGAGGGGTTGAAGGTTCTCATTGAGAACCCCGCGAAAAGGCTCGAGATACAAAAGAATGCATGGCGCACTTCTCAGGAGAGCTTCTCGCTCAAACGATGGCGGGAACAGTGGACCTCTATACTTTCGGATGTGGTAAGCGGAAAAGAAATTGCGCAGGCACAAATGACCAATCGCACCAAACGATTTTATTATTTTATCTAAAATGCACGAGTGTGACATTCTCCATTGCAATCCCGGTCCATAACGGGGAAAAATATCTGAGAACGACGCTCGCTTCGGCACTCGGTCAGATCCGCCCTGCGGATGAAATCGTTGTCGTCGATGATGGATCGACAGATCGTTCCGCCGATCTCGTACGGGAGATGAACGCAACTGGAGCGATTCGGTACATCTACAATGAAACCCCTACGGGTTTTGCTGATGCATGGAATCGCGCAATTCAGTTGTCGAAAAGCGATTATGTAACGGTGCTTCATCAAGATGATCTTCTGGACCCGCGATATCTACGGATTATGGAGGGGGCGGCGAAAGAATTACCCGCCGTTCATCACTTTTTTACAGGATATTTCTATATCAACAACCTGGGTGAGATAACGAAGACCTCCCCGCTGCCCCACGACCTCAAGCCGGTACTCTATTCGGGAACGGCTTATGCGCGCAAGTATATACAGGGTGTTGAACGAAACGAACATCTTCACCGTTGCCCCGGTGTTTTGAGCCGTCGCTCTTTGATCATCGAACGATGCGCGTACCGGAAAGAGGCGGGTCTGATTGCCGACGATGATTTCTTTATGCGTGTCGGCCAGTATACCGATGTGATCGGGATCAGTGAACCGCTTGCACAATTCCGCATTCATCCCGAATCCGCAACTGCGCGGCTTACGTCATTCACATGTCGTCTCGCTGTCGATTATGAGTTTTCCCTGTGCTATCATTTCCAACACCCCGGATGTCTGGACATGGAATC